>JAPPPF010000236.1 GCA_028817665.1 Magnetovibrio sp.
CATTTGACGGAGCGACAATAGGGCTTGGCGGGCAGCCGGAAAAGTCCCATGGAGGAGATGCCCGAAGACCCATTCCCGGCGTTGACAATCGGGGGCGCTGCCCCTATGTTCCGCGCTCCCGGCCCGCGAGGGACCGGCGTTGGGCCCGTTGGGGCGAGCTTGGATTCGAGGGCAGATGCCATGAAGGTCAGGAATTCACTGAAATCCGCGAAGACGCGAGACAAGAACTGCCGCGTCGTGCGCCGCCGTGGCCGCGTCTACGTGATCAACAAGCGCAACCCCCGTTTCAAGGCCCGCCAGGGCTGAACGGCGCGCCATCGGCCGCTTCCGGCGGCGATGCGAAACCGCGCCCCGGGCGCGGTTTTTTTGTTGCCCGGTCCCGATTGTGTCCGGGGCGGCAAAAGTGATTGCCCGGCCCGCCGCATCGCCGGCCCGGCGAAACTCGGATAGACTTGTGCGCGTTTTCGGAATCGCGCCGGACGGATGAATTCATGACCAATCCCGCGACCAAGGTTTCCCTGCCCATCGCGATCCTCGCGGCGGGGTCGGTGTGCGTGCTCCTCGGCATGGGGCTGCGCGCCAGCCTGGGCTTGTACCTGAAGCCGATGAGCGTCGATCTCGGCTGGGGCCGGGAGGTGTTCGCGTTGGCCATGGCACTGCAGAACCTGTTGTGGGGCGCCTTCCAGCCGTTCGCTTCGGCGATGGCCGACAAGTGGGGCACCGGACGGGTCGTCGCGCTGGGCGGCTTGCTCTACGCCGGCGGCCTCTACCTCATGGGGGTTTCCGCCGATCCGCTGGCCTTCCATTTCAGCGCCGGATTGCTGATCGGCATGGCGCAATCGGGTTGCGCGCTAGCCGTGGTGCTGGGCGCCGTCGGCAAGGCCATGCCCGAGGAAAAGCGCAGCCTCGGGCTCGGCATCGTCACCGCCTGCGGCGCCGCCGGCCAGTTCACCGTGGTGCCGGTGGGTCAGGTGTTCCTCAATCAGTACGGCTGGTCGACGTCATACTTCCTGCTCGCCGCGCTGGCCATGAGCATCCTGGTTTGCGCCGTGTTCCTGCGCGGCAAGCCGGACGCCGCCAAGGCCGCGCCCAAGGACGCGGCGGCGGACCTGGGCATGGGCGAGATGCTCGGCCTCGCGTCGCGGCACCGCGGCTATTGGCTGTTGACCGCCGGGTTCTTGGTCTGCGGCTTCCACGTCGCCTTCATCGGCGTGCACATGCCGGCGTTCCTCTCCGACCAGGGCCTGCCGGCGGAGGCCGGCGCCTGGTCGCTGGCGCTGATCGGCCTGTTCAACGTGTTCGGTTCCTTCGCCGCCGGCGTCATGGGCGGACGGTGGAGCAAGAAGTACCTGCTGAGCGCGCTCTACACCCTGCGTTCGCTGACCATCCTGATCTTCATCCTGATGCCGGTGACGATGACCAGCGTGATGGTGTTCTCGGCGGCCATGGGCATCCTGTGGCTGAGCACGGTGCCGCTGACGTCGGGGCTGGTCGCGCAGATGTTCGGCACCCGCTACATGGGGACCCTGTTCGGGATCGTCTTCTTCTCGCACCAGGTCGGCAGCTTCCTCGGCGTCTGGCTGGGCGGCAAGTTCTTCGACCTCTACGGCACCTACGATCCCATCTGGTGGGCCGGCATCGCGCTCGGCCTGATCTCCGCCCTGCTGCACTGGCCGATCAACGAAAAAACCGTGCCGCAGGCGGTAAATGCCTGATGACGGACAAGGTCATCCATGCCAGAATACGGCCAAGGGCCTAGTCCTAAAGTACTAATATCAGCCGTCACGGCCTGATAGCGTGGGAACGTTTGCATGTTGATGCCGGAACCCGACGAAACCGTCATTGCGCGTCGCCAGGAGATCATCGCGGCGATGCGGGCGATCGTCGCCGGCGAGGGCGTGATCGTCGACGACGACGAGCTCCGCGCATACGACTGCGACGGCCTGATGGCCTACAAGCAATTGCCGTTGATCGTGGTGCTGCCCGAGACCACGGAACAGGTCTCCCGGGTGCTCCGCTACTGCCACGAGAACGACGTGAAGATCGTGCCGCGCGGCGCCGGCACCGGGTTGTCCGGCGGCGCCCTGCCGCTGGCCGACGCGATCACGCTGGGCCTCGGCAAGTTCAACAAGATCCTGGAAATGGATTTCGAGAACCGCTGCGTGGTCTCGCAGCCGGGCGTCACCAATCTGGCGATTTCCCAGGCGGTCGAGCACGCCGGTTTCTATTACGCGCCGGACCCGTCGAGCCAGATCGCGTGCTCCATCGGCGGCAACGTGGCCGAGAACTCGGGCGGCGTGCATTGCCTGAAGTACGGCCTGACCACCAACAACGTCCTCGGCGTCGAATTGGTCCTGATGAACGGCGACGTCGTCCGGGTCGGCGGCAAGCACCTGGATTCCGAGGGCTACGACCTGCTCGGCGTGATCACCGGATCGGAAGGATTGCTGGGCGTGATCACCGAGGTCACGGTGCGGATCCTGCAGAAACCGGAAACCGCGCGCGCCGTGCTGCTCGGCTTCGACAGCAACGAGGACGGCGGCGATTGCGTCGGCGCGATCATCGGCGCCGGCATCATTCCGGGCGGCATGGAGATGATGGATACCTTCGCCATCCGGGCGGCCGACGATTTCGCCGAGGCCGGCTATCCGCGCGACGTGACGTCGCTGCTGATCGTCGAGCTGGACGGCCCGGAGGTCGAGGTCGATCACCTGATCGCCCGGGTCGAGGCGATCGCCCGTCAGCAGAACGCCACTTACGTCAAGGTCAGCGAGTCCGAAGAGGAGCGGTTGCGCTTCTGGTCGGGCCGCAAATCGGCGTTCCCCGCCGTCGGCCGGATTTCCCCCGACTACCTCTGTATGGACGGCACCATTCCGCGCGGTCAGCTGGCCCACGTGCTGAGCCGGATGTCGGAGCTCTCCGACAAGTACGGGCTCCGCGTCGCCAACGTGTTCCACGCCGGCGACGGCAACCTGCATCCGCTGATCCTGTTCGATTCGAACCAGCCCGACGAGTTGGAGGCGGCGGAGAACTTCGGCGCCGACATCCTCCGTCTCTGCGTCGAGGTCGGCGGCGTGCTGACCGGCGAACACGGCGTCGGCGTCGAGAAACGCGACCTCATGGGCGAGATGTTCACCGAAGACGACATGAAACAACAACAGCGCCTGAAGTGCGCCTTCGATCCGGAGCACCTTCTCAATCCGGGCAAGGTCTATCCGACCCTGCATCGATGCGCCGAACTGGGCCGCATGCACGTGCACAAGGGGCAAATACCATTTCCCGAATTACCGAGGTTCTAGCCGGAACAATCACATGAGCGAGATATTGAAAGCCGAAAACCAACAACAGGTCCTGGACGCCATCAAATGGGCCGCCGCCGAGGAGACGCCCCTGGAGGTCCGCGGCGGCGGATCGAAGACCGGCTTCGGCCGGCCGAACGAGCCCGGCCACGTCCTCGATCTCTCCGGTCTCTCCGGAATTTCCTATTACGAACCGGGCGAGCTTGTGTTGAGCGCCGGCGCCGCGACGCCGGTCGCCGACGTCGAGGCGCAACTGGCCGGCAACAGCCAGCAGCTCGCGTTCGAGCCGCCCGACTACGGTCCGCTGTTCGGCGGCGCGGCCGGGCAGGGGACGCTCGGCGGCCTGCTGGCCTGCAACCTGGCCGGGCCGCGGCGCGCCAAGGCCGGCGCGGCGCGCGACCATTTCCTCGGCTTCACCGCGATCAGCGGCCGGGGCGAGGTGTTCAAGTCCGGCGGCCGGGTGGTGAAGAACGTCACCGGCTTCGACCTGTCGAAGCTGATGGCCGGCTCCTTCGGCACCCTGGCGGCGATGACCGAGGTCACGGTGAAGGTCCTGCCGGCGCCGGAGAAGGTGCGCACGGTGCTGATTTCCTGGGCCAAGGACGGCATCTACGACCACGGTGGGGTCAAGGCGATGACCGACGCCATGGCCAGCCCGCACGAGGTTTCCGGCGCCGCGCACCTGCCGGCGGCGCTCACCGGAAGCTCGGCCCTGTCGGAGATCAGCGGCGCCGGCCGCGCCGTCACCGCGATCCGGATCGAAGGCCCCGAACCTTCGGTGGCGCACCGCTGCGAGGCACTGAAGACGCTGCTCGCCAAGTACGGCGACATCGAGGAGCTGCACACCAAGAACTCGGCGACCTTGTGGCGCGAGATTCGCGACGTCGACTATTTCGCGGCCAAGCCCGAGCGATATCTCTGGCGCCTTTCGGTGCCGCCCGTGGAGGGCTCGCGCGTCGCCCTGCAGATCCTCGAGGGCCGTCCCGGCGAGGCGATCTACGATTGGGGCGGCGGCCTCATCTGGCTGGCCATGGAGGCGGCGCCCGACGCCTGGGTCAACGTGGTCCGCCAGCGGGTCCAGGAATCGGGCGGTCACGCGACGCTGGTCCGCGCCCCCGACAAGGTGCGCGAACGGGTGCCGGTGTTCGAGCCGCAGGACGGCCCGCTCGCCGACATCACCCGGCGCATCAAGGAAGGTTTCGACCCGCACGGCATCCTCAATCCGGGACGCATGTACGAGGACCAGTGAGGCGCCGTGCAGACGCTTTTCACGCCCGAGCAGCTGGCCGACTCGAACGTCGCCGTCGCCAACGACATCCTGCGCAAGTGCGTGCATTGCGGCTTCTGCACGGCGACCTGTCCGACCTTCGTTTTGCTCGGCGACGAACTCGATAGCCCGCGCGGCCGCATCTACCAGATCAAGGGCATGCTGGAGACCGGCGCGCCGGCCTCCGACAGCCTGGTCACCCACGTCGACCGCTGCCTGAGCTGTCTGTCGTGCATGACCACGTGTCCGGCCTCGGTCAACTACATGCATCTCGTCGACCATGCCCGGGCGCGCATCGAGGAGACCCACACCCGGCCGCTCGCCGAGCGCTGGCTGCGCCGGATCCTGGCCTGGGTGCTGCCCTATCCGCGCGTGTTCCGGCTGTCCTTGATGGGGGCGTGGCTGGCGAAGCCCTTCGCCGGGATGCTGCCGGGCCGGCTCAAGGGCCTTGTCGCCATGGCGCCCGACGAGATCGCGGGCCTGTCCACGGTCGACCGGCCGCAGACCTTCCCGGCCGAGGGCGAGCGCCGGCTGCGGGTCGCCCTGATGACCGGCTGCGCCCAGCAGGTGCTGCGGCCCGCCATCAACGAGGCGACGGTGCGCCTGTTGACTCGCCATGGCTGCGAGGTCGTCGTCGCCCTTGGGGCGGGGTGCTGCGGCGCGCTGGTTCACCACATGGGCCGCGAGGCCGACGCGCACGGCGCGGCGAAGGCCAACATCGCCGCCTGGGAGAAGCTCGGCGCCGAGGACGGCGGCTTGGATGCCATCGTCATCAACGCGTCCGGGTGCGGCACCACGGTCAAGGATTACGGCTTCATGCTGCGCGACGACGCCGCCTGGGCGCACCGCGCCGAGTGGGTGGTGTCGAGGACCCGCGACATCACCGAGGTGATGGCGGACCTCGGCCTCAACGGGACGCTCAGTGGCCCCACACCGCCGGTTGCCTACCATTCCGCCTGCTCCATGCAGCACGGCCAGAAGCTGACCGAGGCGCCGAAGAGCCTGTTGCGCCAGGCCGGGTTCGAGGTGCGCGAGCCGGCCGAGGGCCACCTCTGTTGCGGCTCGGCCGGCACCTACAACATCATGCAGCCGGACCTCGCGACGCGGCTCCGCGACCGCAAGGTCGGCAACCTCCGGGCGACCGAGGCGGGGATCGTCGCGACCGGCAACATCGGCTGTCTGGTGCAGCTCCGGGGCGGCATGCCCGGGGACGGCGGACCGGCGGTCGTGCACACCGCCGAACTGCTCGATTGGGCGACCGGCGGGCCGGCGCCGAAGGAGCTCGCCGGGGACTGAGGCGGGCCGAACCGATTGACCCGGCGCAAGCCCGTCCCCATCTGCAGGAGACCACAGCGAGGAGGGAATCGCGCATGTTCCGCCGTTGGGCCTTCATCCTGACCGTTCTGCTCGTGCCGCTGGCGCCGCCGGCCGGCGCCGATCAGACCAACACCAAGCTCGACGTCCTGTTCAGGAGCCTCCAATCGGCCGCCGGGCCGGACGCCGCGCAATCCATCGAGGCGCGGATCTGGCAGATCTGGGTGCATTACGGCGACCCCGAGATCGACCGCCGCATGGCCATCGGGATCCTGACCATGGGCCAGGGCGATCTCGACAAGTCGCTGGCCGCCTTCGACCGGGTCGTCGAGATGGCGCCGAACTTCGCCGAGGGCTGGAACAAGCGCGCCACGGTCCACTACATGCTCGGCAACTACGACGCCTCGGTCAGCGACATCCAGCGGACCCTGGCCCTCGAGCCCCGCCATTTCGGCGCGCTCTCGGGCATGGGCCTGATCTTCGACGCGGTCGGCAACGGCGCCGCCGCGGTCCGGGTCTGGGAGCGCGCCCTGACCATCCATCCCAACATGACCGGCATCCGCGAACGCATGCGCGAGTTGAAACGGCGGTTGACGGGCAAGCCGACTTGACGATGATGGAAGCCGCTCCGCCAACAACGAGGAACTGAGCGCCATGGCCGAGGCCATCGCCGAACCGGTCGAATTGGCCGACGATCTGCTCGATGAGCTCCGCGACATCGTCGAACAGCGGTTGTCGACGGCGGCCGCCGTGTGCGAGCAGCACGGCCGCGACGAGTCCTATCATCCGGCCTTCCCGCCGGGCGCCGTCGTCTTCGTCCACTCGACCGAGGAGGTGAGCCGCGTCGTCAAGGCCTGCGCGGCGCGCGGCGTGCCGGTGATCCCCTACGGCACCGGCACGGCGTTGGAGGGCCACGTGGCGGCGTTGCGCGGCGGCGTCTGCATCGATCTCTCGGAGATGACCGAGATCCTGGAGGTCAACGCCGAGGATCTCGACGTCACGGTGCAGCCGGGCGTCCGGCGCAAGCAACTCAACGAATACCTGCGCGACACCGGCCTGTTCTTTCCCATCGATCCCGGCGCCGACGCGTCGATCGGCGGCATGACCGCGACGCGGGCCTCGGGCACCAACGCGGTGCGTTACGGCACCATGCGCGAGAACGTCCTGGCGCTGACCGTGGTGCTGGCCGACGGCCGCGTCATCCGGACCGCCCGGCGGGCCCGCAAGTCGGCCGCCGGCTACGATCTGACCCGGCTGTTCGTCGGTTCCGAGGGGACGCTTGGCGTGATCACAGAGATCACGCTCAGGCTCTACGGCATCCCGGAGGC
>JAPPPF010000139.1 GCA_028817665.1 Magnetovibrio sp.
CGCGCTGCCGAGGATTCCCGATATCAACATCGCGGCGAATCCGATCAACAGCGAGGTCTGCGCCCCGAACATCATCCTCGACAGGTAGTCGCGGCCGAAGGCGTCGGTGCCGAAGGGATGCTCCCACGTGCCCTTGGCGCCCCAGACCGGGTCGAGGAACCGCTTGGTCAGGTCCTGAGTGTAGGGATCGTGCGGCGCCAGGACCGGCGCCAGCACGGCGCAGAGCACCATGAAGATGAGAATGCCGCCGCCGACGGTCATGCCCGCGTGGCCAAAGACCCGTCTCATCAGCAGCGAGGCGGGCGACGGCTCAAGGATCTGTTGCGCCGAGGGCAGTTTTTCCGCGATTGCACCGTTTGCCATAGCTCAATCTCCCCTTACGTGACCCGGATGCGCGGGTCGAGGAATGCGTTCAGCAGATCCGCCAGGAAGGTCAGCAGGATGTAGAAACACGCGATGATCAGCACGATCGCCTGCAGGACCTCGAAGTCGGAACGCTGGATCGACCGCCACGCCAGGCTGCCGAGCCCGTTCAGCGAGAAGATCGTCTCGATGACGATGGAGCCGCCGAGCATGAAGCCGAGCTGCACGGCGCTGAGCGAAACCACCGGAATGATGGCGTTCCTGAGCGCGTGCTTGAACAGGACGATCCTGGGTTTCAGGCCCTTGGCGCGGGCCGTCCGGATGTAGTCCGACGACATCACGTCCATCATCCCGGCCCTTGTCAGGCGCATGATCGCCGGGGTCGCGTAATACCCCAGCGCGATCGACGGCATGATGAAGTTGAGCCACGAGGCATGCCCGGAAATGGGCAGCCACCGGAGCCAGACGCCAAAGACGATGATCATGATCAGCGCGAAGAAGAAACTGGGCAGGGCCTGGCCGATGACGGCGACGGTCAGCGCGAACCGGTCGATGATGGTGTTCGGGAACATCGCCGCCAGGACGCCCAGGGGGATCGCCAGGATCAGCGCGAAACTCAGCGCCAGGGCGCCCAGGGTCATGGTCGTCGGCGCGTGCTCGGCCAGGATACCGGCGACCGGGCGCTTCAGATAGATGGACTGGCCGAAGTCGCCGTGCATGGCCCGATAGGCCCAATCGGCGTATTGCACCGGCAAGGGCCGGTCGAAACCGTAATGCTTGCGGACGTACTCGATATCCTCTTCCGAGGCGCTTTCCCCGGCCATGGCGGCGGCCGGGTCACCGGAGACGTGCAGCAGAGAGAAGGTGACGACGGAGACGGAGAGCGCCACGAGGACGGCGACGCCGAGCCGTTTCAACGTGTAGAAAAGCATGGTCCCTCCTCAACAAATGGATAAAAGGCCGGCTCCGGCCCAAGGGGTCCGGAGCCGGCCAATAGGTCTCAGTCTTACTTCCACTTCGCCGTGAAGAACCGCGGAATTTCGTCCGGGGTCGGGGTGAAGTCGAGGTCGTGAGTGAAGGCGTAGTACTTGGCGTAGGTGAACATCGGCAGCCAGCACAGTTCGCCCGAAAGCTTGGAGAGCGCCTTCTTGTAGGCGTCCTTGCGGACCTTCGGATCGACGCTGGTGTCGCCGGTGTCGAGCCACTTCTTGATGTCGTCGTCGCGGCAGTAGTCGTCACGTCCCTGCTTGAAGAAGTGCGACGTGATCGCCGAAACGTCGTTCATGGAGTACGAACCCCAGGTCATCTGGTGGAACGGCGCCTTGCCTTCCCAGACGATGCCGCGGAGCGCCTTGTACTGCATGTACTTGAGGCTGGACTTGATGCCGACCTTGGCCAGGTAGCCCATCACCGCTTCCGTGTACTCGCGCTGGCGGTAGGCGAAGATGTCGGTGGTGAAGCCGTTCGGATAACCGGCTTCGGCCAACAGCTTCTTGGCCTTGGCGGGATCGTACTTGTACTGCGGTACGTTCTGAGTGCAGCCGAACTGGGTCGGGAAGCAGGCCGAGTGGATGACCTGCGAAGCGCCGCCGACCAGCTCCTTGGCGATGGCGTTGCGGTCGATGGCGTGGGCCACGGCCTGACGCACCTTCTTGTTGTAGAAGGGGTTCTCCTTGCCCTTACCGGAACGGCCGGCGCGGTCCATGGTGATGTAGCTGATCCGCATGGTCGGCACGTTCATCACCTTGTTGACGCCGATCAGCTTGAGCTGCTCGGCCTTGTCCTTGGGCACGTCCCAGATCCAGTCCAGGGAGCCGGAAAGCAGCTCGGCGATCTGGGCTTCCGGATCGGCGACCGTGCGGAAGACGATCTTGCCGATGGACGGCTGGCCCTTCGGCGAGCCGGCCCAGTAGTCGGTGTTCTTCTCCATGGTCACGGATTCACCGGAGACCACCTTCACCGTCTTGTACGGGCCGGTGCCGATGGGCGCCACGGTGCCGTAGTCGGGCTTGCCCTTGGCGTCCTTCTTGGCGGTCGCCCAGATGTCCTTGGGGAAGATGGCCATCGGGCCGGAGACGAACTCCAGCGCCGCCGGGAACGTCTTCGACAGATTGACGCGGACCGTGTCGGCGTCGATCTTCTCGGCGTTCTTGATCCAGCTGACGTTGCGCTTGGTGAGCACGCCGGAGTCCTTGGCGGACACGTGGTTGTAGGTCTTGACCACGTCGTCGGCGCTGAAGCTGGCGCCGTTGTGGAACTTGATGCCCTTGCGGATCTTGAATTCAAGCGTCTTGTTGTCGATCCACTTATAAGACGTCGCCAACAGGGGCTTGTATTCGAAGGTCTTGGTGTCGCGATACAGCAGGTTGTCCCAGGTGTGACGCTGCATGATCACCATTTCACGGACGTTGTTGTAGAACGGCAGGGCGACATCGACCTCGCGGGTCGTCGACCAGTTCAGCGTATCGTCCGCCTTGCCGGCTAGCGCATCCCCAGCGCCCAGGGAAACCGCCGCGGCGGCGGCCGCTGCTGTCAGGATTGTGCGTTTCATAAGTAATTTTCCTCCACTGACGTTTTTTGACGTAAAGCCTATTTACAAAAAACCGAATGGCTTCCAGGTCGATCGACCTGAAACCATGATTCCCCGGAATACCGAGTCATGTCCACGGATTTTCGGTTGGTACCCCCATCCGCCTCGGGAAATCCATTCGGCGGTATTATATTGTAATACTTCTTGTTATTAATTAATATGCTATTCCAGAACCTGAAACGTGTCAAGGGACCCGCCCGTCATGCCCGTCACCGAAGCTCCCCGGAGCGCACGCCAGACCGCGCCGCGTGGCGGCGAACGCGGCGCCGAAACCCTGTTCGTGGCCTCGTTGGAAAAGGGCTTCCGGGTGCTCGAGGCGTTCCGCAACGTCGCCGGCGATCTCGGCCTGACGGAGATCGCCGAGCGCACCGGCCTCGACAAGAGCGCCGCGCAGCGCTTCACCAACACGCTCCAGAAACTGGGCTACCTGGAGAAGGACCCGAGCAGCCGCCGCTACCGGCCGGCGGTAAGGCTGCTCGACTTCTCCTATACCTACCTGCACCAGGACCGGCTCGCCGAGACCGCCATGGCGCGCCTCATCGAGGCATCGAAAGTGTATGGAACGACCGTCAACCTCTGCGAGCTGATCGACACGGACGTCATCTACACGGTGCGCATCCCGCACGAGAAGGCGAGCTTCCCGGCGACCGTGCCGGGCCGCCGCATGCCCGCCTACTGCACCTCCGGCGGCACCGCGATCATGGCCTTCCGGCCGGCCGCCGAGGCCGCGGCCATCGTCGACGCCTCGGACCGGGTGCCGATGACCGACGATACCATCGTCGAGCGGCGCGCCGTCATGGCCCGGATCACCGAGGCCCGCGAGCTCGGCTTCGGCATCGGCGTCGGCCAGGCGATGCCCAACGAGATCAGCATCGCCGCGCCGGTCCTCAATGCCCGCGGCGAGGCCATCGCGGCGGTGCAGATCCCCGTTTACATGCCGAACTGGACACCCGCCGAGGCGCGCCAGAAAATCGCCCCGCTGGCCATGGAGACGGCGCGATCGATCTCCGGCATCCTGCCGCCCGAAGCGGCCCGGTCGGCCTAGGAGCCCGGCATGACCCACCGCGTCCTGACCGCCCTGTTCGCGCACGAGACCAACACCTTCAGCCAGTGCCCGACGACGCTCGACAACTACCGCGACTACGTGCTCGCCTTCGGCGACGAGATCCCCGACGCCATCGCCGGCTCGGTGCTGGAACTGGTCGGCGTCGAGAACGCGGCCCGCGAATACGGCTGGGACCTGATCCACACGGTCGCCGCCTGGGCGACGCCGTCGGGTCCGGTGACCCGCGAGGTCTGGGAAGCCGGCGCCGGCGCGATCCTGGAGGCGGCACGCGGCGGCGGCGGTCTCGACGGCGTCATCCTGTGCCTGCACGGCGCCATGACCACCGTCGACTACCCGGACGCGGAAGGCGAGCTGCTGGTCCAGCTCCGCAAGATCATCGGCCCCGACGTGCCGGTGGCGATCACCTTGGACCTGCACGCCAACGTCACCCGGCAGATGGCGCGGCACGCCGATATCGTCTGCGCCTACCGGACCTACCCGCACGTCGACCAGGTGGCGACGGCGGAACGCGCCGCCGCCGTCCTCGAACGCGCCATGGCCGGCGAGGTCAGCCCCACCGTGCACCTGGCGAAACGCAACATGCTGGTCGGCATGGATCACGGCCGGACCACCACCGACAACCCGATGACCCGGCTCCTGGAGCGCGCCGAGAAGCTCGAGGCCGCGGACCCCGGCGTCCTCCTGGTCAGTTTGCAGGCCGGTTTCTCGCCGGCCGACTTCGCCGAGGTCGGGCCCTCCGTGGCGGTCACCGGCGACGGCGACAGCCCGCGATACCGGACCCTCGCCGAGGCCTACATGAACTACGCCTGGGAGAACCGCGACTTCGATTCCAACGAGTACCTCGACGTCGCCACGGCGCTGGCGCGGCTCGCCGAGGCCGGCGGCGGCGACGGCCCGGTGGTCATCGCCGACGCCTCCGACAATCCGGGCGCCGGCGCCTACGGGGATTCGACCTTCCTCCTCCAGGGCATGATCGGCGCCGGCCTGGAGAACGCCTGCTTCGGCACCATCTGCGACCCGGCCACCGCCGCCGAGCTGGTCGCCGCCGGCGCCGGCGCCACCGTCAATGTCAGCCTCGGCGGCAAGGTCGATCCGGCCTACGGACCGCCGTTGGACCTCGCCGGCGAGGTGGTCGCGGTCACCGACGGCACCTACGTGGCCCAGGGCCCGCGCTGGCGCGGTGTCACCCAGCGCCTCGGCCCGACCGCCGTGTTCCGCGTCGGCGGCGTCGACATCGTGGTCGCGTCCAACCGGGTCCAATGCACGGAGATCGAGACCTTCAGCCACGCCGGCATCGACCCCAGGACCCGCGACGTGGTCGCGGTCAAGTCCATGCACCACTTCCGCGCCGCCTTCGAGCCGATCGCCCGGGCCGTGCTGATCGTCGATTCCGGGGCCCTGGCGACGAAGGACTATCACCGCCTGCCCTACAAGAACCTGCGCCGGCCGATCTTCCCCCTGGACCTCGATTGATCCGATGACATTCCCCGACGCCGCCCTCGCCGAAATCCTGACCGCCGCCGGCATCGATCCGGGACGCGCAGGCGGCGTGACCCTGGAGGGCGCCGACCCGGTTCTGCCGACCCGCTATCTCGTCGGCGCCGCCGGCGCCGCGGTTCAGGGCGCCGTCGGGCTCGCCGCGAACGATGTCTGGGTAGCGCGCGGCGGCGCCCCGCAACGGGTTTCAACGGACGCCCGACGCGGCGCGCTGTCGCTGCGCACGGACCGGCAGTTGCGGCTCGACAGCGGCCCGGCGCCGGCCTATTGGGCCCCGATCTCCGGCTTCCACCGGGCCCGCGACGGCTGGGTGCAACTGCACTGCCAGTTCCCGCACTTCCTGAACGGGGTTCTCGAGATTCTCGGCTGCGAGAACGACCGCGACGCCGTCGCGGCGGCCATCGCCGGGCGCGGCGCCCAGGAGATCGAGGACCGCATGGCCGAGGCGCTGCTCCCGGTCTTCCGCATGCGCTCATGGACCGAATGGCGGGACCATCCTCACGGCCGCGCGGTCGATGGGCTGCCGCTCCTCGAGATCGTCAAGATCGCCGACAGCCCGCCGCTGCCGCTGCCCGCCCTGCCGACCGAGGGCGCACGGCCGCTCTCGCGCCTGCGCGTCCTCGATCTGACCCGGGTGATCGCCGGGCCGGTGGTCGGGCGCACCCTTGCCGAACACGGTGCCCAGGTGATGCGGATCAGCGGCCCGCACCTTCCGTTCATCGAGGCGCTTGTCATGGATACCGGGCACGGCAAGCTGGCCGCGCATGTCGATCTCCGCGACGACGCGGGCCGCGCGACGCTGCGCGAGCTGGCCGGGGACGCCGACGTCTTCGCCCAATCCTACCGGCCGACGACCCTGGCGAAACGCGGGTTCTCGCCCCAGGAACTCGCCCGGATCAAGCCCGGCATCGTCTACGTCACGCTCTCCGCCTGGGGGCACGCGGGCCCGTGGGCGGAGCGCCGCGGCTTCGACACCCTGGTGCAATGCGCCACCGGCATGGCCCACGAGCACGGCGCCGACAAGGCGGCATTCGCCGGCGCCGAGGCGGCGCCCGCCCACCTGCCCTGCCAGGCGCTCGACTATATCGCCGGCTACCTGGGCGCCTTCGGCGCCATGGTCGCCTTGCGGCGCCGCGCCAGCGAGGGCGGCAGCTACCTTGTGCGCGTCTCCCTGGCCCAGGCCGCGCACTGGCTCGACCGCCTCGGGCGCACCGGCGACGACCAGGCGCCCCTGGGCCTGCCCGACCCGGGGCCGGACGACGTCGCCGATCTGTCCATGACCACAGAGACCGCCTGGGGCCGGCTCGAACACCTGGGTCCCGGAGTGACGCTGTCGGAAACGCCGCCCGGCTGGGACCGGCCACCAGTGCCGCTCGGCACCGACGCGCCGGCGTGGCCATCGTGAGCGGCGCCGGAGACACCGCCGCCGGCCAATCGGCGGTCCTCGGCGGCACCCTCAAGGGCGCCGCCTGGATGATCGTCTCCTGCGCCGCCATGGCCGGGATCGCGGCCATCGCGCGTCACCTGGCCAGCGACATGCACCCCTACATGATCATGTTCTTCCGCCTGGTGACGGCGCAGCTCTGCATGTTGCCGTGGCTCTTCTACAACGGCCTCGGCGTGCTCAGGACGGAGCGGCTCGGTCTGTTCGCGCTGCGCGCGCTATTCACTTGCGGCGCC
>JAPPPF010000182.1:0-4033 GCA_028817665.1 Magnetovibrio sp.
GCAATCGGCCTTCGCGAAAGTCGCGAACATGGAGCTGTCCTGGCGCGAGAAGGGGGTCGCCGTCAGTTGCCCGTCGGCGCCGGCGCCGAGGCTGGCGCGCATGAACTCCTGGCGCTTGCCGTTCGCCTCGACGTCGCGGCCCAAGCGCGCCGTTTCGGTTTCCAGGGAACCGTCGCCGAGGCCCAGCATCACCGCCACGGCCGCCCGCATGAAGATCACCGAGGTCACGCCAGCCGACACGGGGTTGCCCGGCAATCCGAGCACCGGCACATCCTGCCAGGTCCCGAAGATCAAGGGTTTCCCCGGACGCATGGCGATCTTGTAGAAATTCAGATCGAGCCCGTCCTCGCCCATGACCTGGCGAACCAAGTCGTAATCACCAACGGACGCGCCGCCAATGGTCACCAGGAGGTCGGCGCCCCGCGCGCCGGCCAGCGCGGCGCGGAGTGAACCGGGCGTGTCGCGGGCGATGCCCAGGTTCACCGGCTGGCCGCCCAACACCCGGATGTAGGCCTCCAAAGCCAGGCTATTGGAGCTGATGATCTGGTCCGGCCCGAGCGCGTCGCCGGGCATGACGACCTCGTCGCCGGTGGCGATGAACGCAATGCGCGGCCGCCGCCGGACCCGGAGCCACGGAATGTTCATGGCCGCCGCGAGGCCGATGTCGCGGGCCGTCAGGAGCTTGCCGGCCTCGAGCAGCACGTCGCCGGCAGCGAAGTCCAGTCCGGCCGGTCGTACGTCGGCACCGGCGGCGGCGGCTTCATTGATCGTCACCGCCTCGCCGTCGGTTTCGGTGACCTCCTGGATGATCACCGTGTCGGCGCCCGCCGGCACCGGCGCGCCGGTGAAGATGCGCGTGCATTGGCCGGCCTCGACGACGCCGGCGAAGCCGGCGCCCGCCTGCGACACGCCGATCTGGATCAACTTCACGGGCACTTCCGCTACGTCGGCGGCCCGCACGGCGTAGCCGTCCATGGACGAGACCGCGGCCGGTGGCTGGGTCAGCCGCGCCGTCAGATCCTCGGCCAGAACCCGGCCCAGTCCGTCGGCCAGCGAGACCTGCTCCGACGCCAGCATCGTGAAACCGGCGGCGACGCGCTCCAGCGCCTCTGCGACGGAGAGCATTTCGCGGGGCGCCGTCATTCGGCCTCGAAGGTGCCTGACTTGCCGCCGGATTTGTGAACCAGGCGGATGTCGGTGAGTTGCATGGAGCGATCAACCGCCTTGCACATGTCGTAGACGGTCAGCGCCGCCACGGAGACCGCGGTCAGCGCCTCCATTTCGACGCCGGTCTGGCCGGTCAGCTTGCATCGCGCGGTGATGTCGACGGCGTTGCGATCGGGATCGCATGCGAGATCCACCTTGACCGACGACAGGTTCAGCGGATGGCAGAGCGGAATCAGGTCGGGCGTCCGCTTGGCGCCCATGATACCGGCCAACTGCGCGACCGAGAGTACGTCGCCCTTCTTGACGCCGCCCTCCATGATCATCTCCAGGGTTTCCGGCGCCATCACGACGCTGCCCTTGGCCGTCGCCTCGCGTTCCGTGGCGGCCTTCTCCGAGACATCCACCATGACCGCGTTGCCGTCGTCGTCGAGGTGCGTGAATTTGCTCATGCCGAAGCCGCCTCGCGGGCGCCCGTTGGGGCGAGAAGGGCGCGGGTCGCGGCCTCGACGTCGGCCTCGCGCATCAGCGACTCGCCGACCAGGAAGCAGCGCGCGCCGGCCACTGCCATGCGGGCCAGGTCGGCGGGGCTGTAGAGCCCGCTTTCGCTGACCAGAAGCCGCTCCGCCGGCACCTTCGGCGCCAGCGCCTCGGTCATCGCGATGTCGACCTCAAGGGTCTTAAGGTTGCGGTTGTTGACGCCGATGAGGTCGGTCTCAAGTTCGAGGGCCCGCTCGAGTTCCGCCGCGTCGTGGACCTCGGCCAGGACATCCATGCCCCATTCCGCCGCCGTCGCTGCCAACTCCGCCGCCTGCCCATCATCGAGCGCCGCCATGATGAGCAGAACGCAATCGGCGCCGAGGGCGCGGGATTCGAGGATCTGGTAAGGCTCCAGCATGAAATCCTTGCGCAACACCGGCAGCTCGACGGCGGAACGGGCGGCGACCAGGAAATCATCATGCCCTTGAAAATAGGGTTCGTCGGTCAGCACCGAGAGACATGACGCGCCGCCGGCCGCATAGGCTTGGGCCAGGGCCGGCGGATCGAAATCGTCGCGGATCAGCCCCTTCGACGGCGACGCCTTCTTCAACTCGGCGATCAGGCCGTACCGGCCGGCCGCCACGGCGTCGGACAAGGACCTGGCGAACCCCCGCGGCGTCGGGGCGGCCTTAGCGGCGCGCTCGACGCTGCCGATGTCGCGGGCCGCCCGCGTCGCCCGGACGTGATCGCGCTTGTCGGCGCAAATTCGGGCGAGAACGTCGCTCATCCGCCTGAGTTCGTGATCGTCACGAGATTGTCGAGGGCGGCGCGCGCCTTGCCGTCGTCGATGGCCGCGCCGGCCATGGCGGCGCCGGCTTTCAGGTCGTCGGCCTTGCCCGCGACGACCAAACTGGCCGCCGCGTTGAGCAGGACGATGTCGCGATAGGGGCCCGTCGCGCCGTCGAGCAAGGCGTGGATGGCCTGGGCGTTGGCGTCGCCGTCGCCGCCCTTGAGGTCGTCGAGCGAGGCGCGCGGCAATCCGGCATCCTCCGGGGTCACCTCGAAAGTCCTGACGTCGCCGCCTTCCAGCGCCGCCACATGGGTGACACCAGTGGTCGTCATCTCGTCCAGCCCGTCGGCGCCATTGGCGACCCAGGCCGCCTCGCAACCCAAATTTCCGAGCGTCCTGGCCATCGGCTCGATCCAGGCGCGATCGAAGGCGCCGGTGAACTGGCGTTTCACGCCGGCCGGGTTCGACAACGGGCCCAGGATGTTGAAGATCGTCCGCACGCCCATGGCGCCCCGGACCGGGACCACGTACTTCATGGCGCTGTGGTGGCGGGGCGCCATCAGGAAGCCGATGCCCGCCTCGGCGATCGATTTCTCGACCAACGCCATGTTGCAGTCGAGATTGACCCCGAGCGCGGTCAGCACGTCGGCGGCGCCGGATTTCGACGACACCGCCCGATTGCCGTGTTTGGCGACCGGCACGCCGGCGCCGGCGACCACGAAGGCCGCGCCGGTCGAGATGTTGTAGGTGCCGTGCCCGTCGCCGCCGGTGCCGACCACGTCGATGGCGCCGGCGGGCGCCGAAACGGTCAGCATCTTGGCGCGCATGATCTTCACGGCGCCGGTGATCTCGTCGACGGTTTCGCCGCGCACCCTGAGCGCCATCAGGAAAGCCCCGATCTGCGCCTCGAGGGCGTCACCCGACATGATGATGTCGAAGGCCTTTTCGGCGTCGGCGGCGCTCAGCGATTGACCGTCGGCGACCTGGGCCAGAATCGGTTTCAGGTCATCGCTCATGCGGCGTTTCTCCTTTGCGCGATGTCGATGAAGTTCTTCAAGAGCGCGTGGCCGTGCTCGGACGCGATGCTCTCCGGATGGAACTGGACCCCGTGAATGGGGAACTGTCTGTGGGAAATCCCCTGGATGACTCCGTCCGCGCTCCGCGCCGTCACTTCGAGGCAATCAGGCACGGTTTCGGGATCGACGGTCAGCGAATGATAGCGGGTCGCCTCGAACGGCGATGCGAGGCCCTGGAACACGCCGGAAGCGTCGTGTTCGATGTTGCTGAGCTTTCCGTGCATGGGTTTCGGGGCGCGGATGATGGTCGCGCCGAAATGCTGCGCGATGGCTTGATGACCAAGACAAACGCCCAAAATCGGCACCTTGCCCGCCGCCTCGGCCACGAGGTCCAGGCATATGCCGGCGTCGTCCGGATAGCAGGGGCCCGGCGACAGCACGATCCCCTCCGGCGCCAGCGCCAGCGCCGCGTCGACGCTGAGCGCGTCGTTGCGGTGCACGACGATCTCCGCGCTAACCTCGCCCATGAAGTGGCGGAGGTTGTAGACAAAGCTGTCGTAATTATCGATTAGAAGAAACATAT
>JAPPPF010000182.1:4043-29025 GCA_028817665.1 Magnetovibrio sp.
TGCATGTCGTTTTCTTGGCTATCATTTTTTATGAATTTGTTGAGTTTGTAGACAAATCTTTCGTATTTTTTGATTAGTAGAAACATATCAAGAGCTTACATCATTTTATTAAAATCTTAGTTCGCCGATTTCCGCCTACTTTCCCTGACCCATCCGACGGGCCGGCCACAATGAAACGAAGCCTGCGAGGGGTCAAGTCCGGTGGCAGGTGTAAATCCCGTTCCCGGGCTTGACCTTCCCCCAACTGGAAGGCTCATATATACTTTCCAGTCAACTGGAAGGTTTGAAAATCTTGGACGCGCAAACGACCATATCCGTCCCATCGGCACCCACCGCCGATGTATTCCGCCACCGCATAAACTTCGCGGTCACCGGCATGACGTGCGCCGGCTGCGCCGGACGTGTCGAGAAGGCGCTCGGCGCGGTCGATGGCGTCATCGCGGCTGAAGTCAACCTCGCCGCCGATCAAGCGTCGGTCACGGTCGATTCCCCCGCGGCGACGGTCGAGATCCTCACGCATGCCGTCGAAAGGGCGGGGTTCGGCGCGCGCCGCATCACCGATCCGCTCAGCGACGCCCTGAAAGAAGACACCGCCGGGCGGCGAAGCCTGCAATGGCGGTTCTGGGTGGCGCTGCTGTTCACCGCGCCCTTCGCCATTCATATGGCGGCGATGGTGAGCCCGGGCGGCTTCCACCTGGGCGCCGGCTGGCAATGGGCCTTGGCGACGCCCGTGCTGGCCATCGCGGCACTGCAGTTCCTGCGCCCCGCCCTCGGCGCGCTCATGGCCGGCACCGGCAACATGGACCTGCTGGTCCTGGTCGGCACCGGCGCCGCCTATGGCCTCAGCGCCTACAACGTCCTCGCCGGCGGCGAAGCGCCCGATCTCTACTTCGAGGCGACGGCCATGGTGACGACGCTCGTCCTCCTCGGCAAACTGCTCGAATCTCGTGCCAAGCGCGCGACCACGGGGGCGATCCGGGCGCTCATGGACCTCAGCCCCGAAACCGCCCGGATCGAGGTCGGCGAGGGCGCCGATACCCGGGAACGCGAGATTCCGGCCGACGCCGTCGCCGTCGGCGATCTGGTGATCGTCCGCCCCGGCGAGCGCATTCCCGTCGACGGCAGCGTCGTCAGCGGAACCGGATACGTCGATGAGGCCCTGATCAGCGGTGAAAGCCGGCCGGTGGCGAAGGCGCCCGGCGACGCGGTCACCGGCGGCGCCATCAACGGCGACGCCCTGCTCAGGGTCCGCGCCACCGCCGTCGGCGGCGCCACGGTGCTGGCCCGCATGGTCGCGATGGTCCACGCCGCGCAGGCGTCGAAGGCACCGGTGCAGCGCCTCGTCGACCGTATCGCCGCGGTCTTCGTGCCGGCGATCTTCGGTGTCGCCGCGCTGACCACGGCGGGTTGGCTGGTCGCCGGCGCCGGCATCGAGACCGCGCTGATCAACGCGGTCACGGTCCTGGTCATCGCGTGTCCGTGCGCGCTCGGACTGGCGACGCCGACCGCCGTCATGGTTGGCACCGGCGCCGCCGCCCGGCACGGCATCCTGATCAAGGACGCGGAAGCCCTGGAAACGGCGCACCGCGTCTCCACCGTGGTCTTCGACAAGACCGGCACCTTGACCGAAGGCCGGCCGGCGGTCGTGCACGTCGAGGCCGTCGATGGCGACACGGCGGCGCTCCTGGCGCTCGCGGCGGCGGCCGAACGGGGCAGCGAACATCCGATCGGCGGCGCCATCGCCGCCGCGGCGCCGGACGCCGGCGCGTTCGCGCTCGAGACCGCCGAGGCCATCGCCGGCAAGGGCATGCGGGCGCGGGTCTCGGGCCGCGAGGTGATCATCGGCAACCGCCGGCTGATGGCCGAACAGGATATCGACATCGGTCCGCTCGATGCCCGGGCCGCCAATTGGGAGGCCGAGGGTCTGACGGTCGTCTGGGTCGCCGAAGGCGGTGCCGCGCGCGGCCTGATCGCCGTCGGCGACCGCCTCAGAACGGGCGCCGAGGCGGCAGTCCGGCGCCTCCGGGACGACGGCCTGCGCACCGTATTGCTGACCGGCGACAACGCCGCCAGCGCCGCCAGCGTGGCCGACACCGTCGGCATCGCCGAGGTCGAGGCCGAGGTGCTGCCCGCCGAAAAGGCCGCCGCCATCGATCTGCTGAAGTCCGGCGGCCGGGTCGTCGCCATGGTCGGCGACGGCGTCAACGACGCTCCCGCGCTGGCGACCGCCGACATCGGCCTCGCCATGGCCAGCGGCACCGACGTCGCCATGGCGACCGCCGGCATCACCCTGATGCGGCCCGATCCGGGCCTCGTCCCCGGCGCCTTGGAGATTTCCCGGGCCACCTACGCGAAGATCCGCCAGAACCTGTTCTGGGCCTTCGCCTACAACGTCGTCGCCGTGCCCCTGGCGGCGCTCGGCATGCTGACCCCCGTGATCGCCGGCGCCGCGATGGCGTTTTCCAGCGTCAGCGTCGTCGGCAACGCGCTGCGCCTCCGCAACTGGCGCCCGACAAGCTAAGGAGGAAGAGGCATGAACATCGGCGAGATCTCCCGCGAGACCGGGCTCACGGCGAAGACCATCCGCTATTACGAGAGCATCGGCCTGATCCCGCCGGCCGACCGCAAGGCCAACGGCTACCGCGCCTACGCGCCGAACGACGTGGCGACGCTGAAATTCATCTCCCGGGCGCGGACCCTCGGCTTTTCCCTGGACGAGGTGAGGGGGCTCCTGACGCTCTGGCACGACAAGGCCCGCGCCAGCGCCGACGTGAAAGCGATGGCCCTCGAACACATCGCCGGGATCGAGGACCGCATCCAGGAGCTCGAGCAGGTGAAGAACACGCTCGTCCACCTCACCGAACGCTGCCACGGCGACGACCGCCCCGAGTGCCCGATCCTGGAGGATCTGGCGGGAAGCTAACCGCCGACCACCGCCGCCACCGCCGCGGCGACGTCCTGGACGCCGGTGCCCGTGGAATCGAAGATCACGATCTCGTCGGCGCCCGTCCGGCCCGGCTTGGCGCCGGCGGCGAGCGCGGCGAGGTCGGCGGCGACGCCGTCCTCAGTGATCGCGCCGGCGCGGAGCGCGGGGGCGCGGTCGCCGCCCTGCGCGCACTGCGCGGCGTCGTCGACGAGGACGCGGGCGCGCCGGAAGAGCGCCGGATCGAGTTCCTGCTTCTCCGGGTTGTCGGCGCCGACGGCGGCGACGAAGGCGCCGGCCGGCACCATCGCCGGCGTCAGGATCGGCCGGGCGGCGGTCGTGCAGGTGACGATGATGTCGGCGTCCGCCGCCGCTTCGGCGATACCGCCGGCGGCTTCGGCCTCAAGGCCGTGGTTCTCACGGGCCCAATCGGCGAGCCCGGCTGCGCGGGCCGGATCCCGGTCGTGGACGGCGAGGCCGGCGAGGGGCCGGACGCCGGCGAGCGCCGTGATCTGGTGGCGGGCCTGGTTGCCGCAGCCGATCACGGCGAGCCGGCGGGCGTCCGTCCGGGCGCCGTGCCTGGCGGCCAGGGCCGTCGCGGCGGCCGTTCGGAGCCCGGTCAGTTCGCCGGAATCGAGGATAGCCAGGGGCCGCCCGTCTAGCCCGTCGGAGAGCACGATCAGGCCCTGGATGGTCGGCAGGCCGCGCCCCGGGTTGGCGGGGAAGTTGGCGTTCACCTTGGCGGCGAAATACCGCCGCGTGCCGGGGTAGAGGCCGGCCTTGACGTGGAAGGTGCCGTCCCGCGCCGGGAAACCGACCGATTGGCCGGCGTCGGCGGGCGCGGCGTGAAGCCGCGCGTAGGCGTCCTCCAAGGCGGCCAGGCAGGCCGCCGGCGTCAAGCGGGCGCGGATATCGGCGGCATCCAGCACTTCGACGCCGGCGAGGGGGGTATTCGGAGTTTCGGTAAGTCCCATGTTCGTCTCCCATGACTCGCGGAGCAGAACTTGGGCGATGCGCCTGAACGGGCGCCTGCGGAGGCCCGTCTGGCACCGACCTTAAGCGGCGGCCCGGCGGCGGTCAACCGGCGCGGCCGCCGGCGCCCTTGGCTTCCCCCCCGCGACGCCGCTATCATGGCCCGGGGACGGATGGGACGTACGTAAAGGTGGGGGAATCATGACGAAGATCCTGGTCATCGACGACGACAAGATCGTCCGCGACATCCTGCGGGCCCAGTTCGAGGGCCGCGCCTACCGGGTGATCGAGGCCGAAGACGGCGGCGCCGCCGCCGACCTGGCGCGCAGCGAAGCGCCCAACCTGATCGTCCTCGACATGAGCCTGCCGGGGATGACCGGTTTCGAGCTGCTGCCGGTGCTGAAGTCACACCCCGCGACCCGCGACATTCCGGTCATCGCGCTGACCTCGCACGACACGCCGGCGGCCCGAGACGAGGCCCACGACGCCGGCTGCGACCGCTACGTCACCAAGCCGATCGACGCCAAGCGCCTGTTCGAGGCCGTCGACGCGCTGATCGGCTGAGCCGCGGCCCGGCGAAACTTCAGGAAACTTGGGAAACTGCCGCGCCTAACCGACGGCGCGGACGCGGCGTTCGGGGCCGTCCGGGGCGCCGCCGCCGCGGCGCCGGCGGTCCGGGCCGAAGAACCCGTCGGAGCGGATGAACGGCCGATGGTTCTCGATGACGTTGCAGATCCGCTGGTAGACGGTGCGCGCCGAGATCGGCTTCGCCAGGAACTCGGTCATGCCGTGATCGCGGGCCTCGCAGACGTGCCTGAGTTCGGTGTGCGCGGTGATGACGATCACCGGCACGAACGGGTTCGGCGTGTCGTTGTCCTGGCGGACCCGGTTCAGGAAGGCCATGCCGTCAAGCTCGTCGCACCAGTCGCAGAGGATGATATCGGCGGGAAACTGCTGGAAGAACGCCCAGGCCTTCTCCGGCTCCGGCGTGCTTTGCACGCTGGGCACGCCGAACTCGCGGAACACGTCGGTCAACAGCTTGCGGATCAGCAAGTGTTTCTCGAGCACGAGAACGTTCAACCCAGTGATGTCGTAGCTCTGCACCTGGCTTTCCTTGGATTCCCACCCGTCTCGCCATGCGTCCATGTGCCGCTTACAAGTGCCGCGTAAAGGTTGCATGACGGCGCCGTTCTACGCGCCGAACCTGACAACTTACTGACACGACACCGGTTCCCGGCGTCCCACCCTGACGCCATGGAGGTCGAAACCTAGCACAATTCAACCCATTTGAGACCACGGACAAAAGGCGCATGACCTTCGTCTAGCCCATGAAATCAACGAATTAGAGGAATTCGGGAGCCAACTCACTGGTTTCGGTCCGGGCGCCGACGCGATACACTCAGGCGGCCCGCAATCACGGAACCGCCGACGTGTCCGACCCATCCGCCAAGCGCCCGAAATTCCGCCCCAACCCGAAGCGCCAGGTGATCCTGATCGTCCTGGCGGTGCTCGGCCTCGCGGCGGGCTACGGGCTCGGCTACCTGTTCCAGCCGGAACGCGGCCAGGCGCCGCCCCCGGCCGATCCGACGCCGGCCCGGACCTCGTCGCCGGCGCCGGCCGAACCGGCCCCGTCGGCGCCGCCGAAGACCGCCCAGCCGAGCCCGGTGCTGCCCGAGGAGAACGGCCCCGAGAGCGGCCCGGTCAGGGCCTACGAGGAGGCGCTGCCGAAGGAGATCGTGGTCACCGTCGAGCGCATCGGACCGTTGCCGCCGGCCGCCGTGGCGCCCGCCCGGACCCCGGCGCCGGAACCGGCGCCCGAGAAGGCCCGGGCCGCGGAATCCGAAACCACCGAGACCGCCGCCGCGCCGAGCGCCCCGGCACCGCCGCCGGCGCCACCGGCCGCCGCGCCCGCGCCCCTGGGCCCGCCGCCGCCGTGGCGCGCGGCGGCGGTGCCGGTGAGGCCCGACGGGCGGCCGATGATCGCCATCGTCATCGACGACCTCGGCATCGACAAGGCGCGCACCCGGCGCACCATCCAACTGCCGGCGCCGCTCTCCATGTCGTTCCTGACCTACGCGACGAAGCTCGAGGCGCAGACCCGGGCGGCGCGGGATGCCGGCCACGAGCTCTGGATGCACGTGCCCATGGAACCGTCGCTGGCCAGCGTCGACCCGGGCCCGCACGCGCTCCTGACCAGCCTCGGCGGGGCGGCCATGCAGGCCAGCCTGGCCAGCAACCTGGACAGCTTCTCGGGCTACGTCGGCATCAACAACCACATGGGCAGCCGCTTCACCGCCCACCGGGCCGGCATGGACCGGGTGATGGCGGAACTCAGGAAACGCGGCCTGGCGTTCCTCGATTCGGTGACGTCGCCGAAATCGACGGGCACCCGGGCGGCGCGGGCCGCCGGCGTCGCCCACGCGGTGCGCAACATCTTCATCGACCACGAGGACGACCTCAAGGTGATCACCGCTCAGTTTCAGCGGATCGAGCGCCTGGCCCGCCAGCAGGGCCACGCCATCGCCATCGGGCACCCGCGCGAGAAGACCCTGAAGGCGCTGAAGCCCTGGCTCGAGGGCATCGAAGGGAAGGGCTTCCAGCTGGTCCCGGTCTCGGCGCTGCTGCGCCTGCCGGCGGCGCCCGGTGCCGGCGACTAAGGCGGCCTAGCCGTCGGTGGCGAAGGCGCGGGCCTCGCCGGCGGCGCGGATCAGGGCCTGCGCCTTGTTGACCGTCTCCTGGTACTCGAACTCCGGATCGCTGTCGGCGACGACGCCGCAGCCGGCCTGCACGTAGAGGGTCCGGTCCTTGATCACCGCGGTCCTGAGCGCGATGCAGGTGTCCATGTCCCCGTCGGCGCCGAAGTAGCCGATGCAGCCGGCGTAGACGCCGCGCCGCTCGGGCTCCAACTCGTCGATGATCTCCATGGCCCGGACCTTGGGCGCGCCCGAGACGGTGCCGGCGGGGAACCCGGCCAGCAGCGCGTCGATGGCGTCGAAACCGGGATCGAGCTCGCCCTCGACGTTCGACGCGATGTGCATGACGTGCGAGTAGTACTCGACCATGAACTGCTCGGTGACGGTGACCGATCCGGTCTGCGCCACCCGGCCGACGTCGTTGCGCCCGAGATCCAACAGCATCAGGTGCTCGGCGCGCTCCTTCGGGTCGTTGATCAGCTCGTCCGCCAGGGCCCGGTCCTCGGCCGGCGTGGCGCCGCGCTTGCGGGTCCCGGCCAGCGGCCTCAGCGTCACCCGGCCGTCGCGGACCCGGACCAGGATCTCCGGGCTCGAGCCGACCACGGCGAAGTCGCCGAAGTTCATGAAGAACAGGAACGGCGACGGGTTCAGGCGCCGGAGCGCCCGGTAGAAGGCGAAGGGATCGAGCTCGAAGGGTACGCGGAAGCGCTGCGACGGCACGATCTGGAAGGCGTCGCCGGCGTGGATGTACTCGACGCAGCGCTCGACGATCGCGTGGAACGCCTCGCGGGTCATGTTCGATTCCGGTTCCGGCGCCGCCGCGGGCTGGGCGCCGTTGGCGCGGCCCCGGGGCAGGGCGGTCTCGAGGCCCCGGACGACATCTTCGAGGCGCGCCCGGGCGGCCGCGTAGGCGGCCTCGGCGTCGCCGCCGCCGTCGGGCCAAACGGGGCTGACCAGGGTCAGCGAGTCCTCGAGCGAGTCGAAGATCGCCATCACCGTCGGCCGGAGGAAGATGCTGTCCGGCAGCGCCAGGGTGTTGGGGTTGGCGTCGGGGATGTCCTCGACCAGCCGGACCCCGTCGTAGGCCATGTAGCCGAACAGCCCGGCGGCCATCGGCGGCAGGTGGTCCGGCAAGTCGATGCGGCTCTCGGCGAGGAGCGCGCGCAGCGACGCCAGCGCGCCGGCTTCCGAGCCGACGGGGCAGGGCTGGAAGGCGCCGGCGTCGTCCAGCGCGCCTCGGTTGATGGTGGTGGCGCCGTCGGCGTAGCGCCAGATCACGTCGGGCTTCAGCCCGATCAGGGAGTAGCGGCCGCGGATGGCGCCGCCCTCGACCGATTCCAGCAGGAAGCTGTTGGGCGCGTCGGCGGCGAGCTTCAGCATGGCCGAGACCGGGGTCTCGAGATCGGCGATCAGCTTCATCCACACCACCTGGGTGCGGCCCGCTTGGTGGGCCTCGGCGAAGGCCTCGAAGGCCGGTTGGATGGCGGCGGTCACGGTCGGGCTCGGAACGGGCGGCGCCGGCTCAGTAGCGCGGCTGGTTTTGCGGGCGGTCGCCGAACAGCGCGTCGATGGTCGGCTGGTAGACCTTGACCCCGGCGGCGTCGCGGAGCGCCGCGACCAGCTGATTGTCGAGATCGGCGCGCAGCGACGCCACCAGGTCCTGGGCCAGCGCCTTGCGGGCGTCGGCGTCGGCCGACGGCTCGGCCGCCTTGACACCCGCCAGCACGGCGACGGTGAAGCCGTCGCCGACCCGTTCCATCGCCGCCTTGCCGGTCTCGAGGCCGAAGACCTTGCCGACCAGCGCCGGGTTGATGCCGTCGCGCGTGCCCTGCGCGTCGCGCCGCACGCCCGTCACCGGCTTCGCCGCCAAGGACCATTCGGCGACCGCGTCGGCCAGCGTCGCGCCGGCGTTGACCGTGGCGACGATGGTCTTGGCCACGGCCTCGGCGCCGTCGCGGCGGCGTTCCGCCTTCCACGAGGCGGTGACGGCGCCAATGACCGTCTCGAAGGGCCGGAGCGCCGAAGGCGTGACGCCGTCGACGCGCATCACGTAGAAGCCGTCCTCGCCGGCCTCGGCCAGCGCGCTCTGCTCGCCCTTCTCGGTGGCGAAGGCGGTCGCCGCGAAGGCCGGCCCGCCGGGCAGCCCGTCGATCACCGTGCCGGCCGCGTTCTTGCCCTCGCGGTCGAGGGCGGCGAGTTTCTGGACCTTCAGGTTGAGCGCCGCCCCCGCTTCCTCGAGCGTCGCGCCGCCGCCCAGCTGGTCCTCGAGCTGGTTCGAGAGATCGAAGATCGCGTCGATGGCCTTCTCGCGGGCGAGCTCGTCGGAGACCTGCTGGCGCGCGTCTTCGAAGGTCTTGACGCCGCCCGGCTTGATCTCGGTGACCTTGAGCAAGTGCCAGCCGAGCGAGCTCTTCACCGGCTGCGTGGTCGCGCCGGATTTCAGCGCGAACACCGGCGCGGCCAGCTCCGGCAGCAGGTCGCCCCGGGTGATTTCGCCGAGCTCGGCGGCGGCGGCCTCCAGGTTGGCGACCGCCTTGGCGACGGCCAGGAATTCCTTGCCCTCGCCGATCTGCGCCGCCGCGTCCTTGGCCTTCGCCTCGTCGGCGACGATCATCTGCTGGACGCGCCGGGTCTCCGGCGTCGTGAACTCGTCGGCGCGCGCGTCGTAGGACTCGCGCAGTTCCGCCTCGGCGATCTCCATCTCCTTGGCCAGGTCGGCGGCGTCGAGGCGCAGGTAGGTGAGGGCGCGGTATTCCGGCGCCGTGAATTCCTTCTCGTTGGCCTTGTAGTGCTTGCGGAGTTCGGCGTCGGTGGGCGTGGCGACGTCGCCGAAGTTGGCGTCCGGGACCACGGCGGTATCGACGTCGCGGGTCTCGCGGCGGTAGCGGTAGACGGCGTCGACCCAGCGCCGGGGCGCGATCAGGCCGCTCTGGACGCTGTCGATGAGCTGGCCGGTGGCCAGGTCCTGGCGCAGCCGGGCCACGTAGTTGGCTTCCGTCAGGCCGTTCTGGGCCAGGATCTCGGCGAACCGCGTGCGGTCGAAGTTGCCGGCCAGGCCCTTGAACATGGGCTCGTCGATGATGGCGCCGCGGATCATCCCGTCGGAGATCACGACGCCCAGGTCCTGGGCGCCCTGCAGCGAGGCGGCGGCGCTGATGCGGCGGTTCAGGACCGCGTCGATGATGCCGAGGCGGCGCGCCTGCTCGATGTCGAAGCTCGGGCCGAACAGCTGGCGCATCCGGTTCACCTCGGAATAGACGTCCTGATAGAATTCCTGCGGCGGGATCGGCTGCTCGCCGACCTCGGCGACGGCGCCGCCGGTGCCGCCGACCTGGTAGTCCAGCATGTCCTGGATGCCCCAGGCGCCGAAGCCCAGGATCAGCAGGAAGGCGAAGGCCTTGACGACGATGGAGCCGACTTTGCTTCGGATCAGGATCAGCATGGATGTTCCGCTTTCTGGTTGTTGGCCGGGCCGTTCACCGGAGAGGCCCCGCCCGCCTCGATTTCCGGCGGCGCATCATAAGGTCGGCGGCGGGCACCGGCAACCCAAGCTTGATCAAGAAAAGCGGAGGCCCGGCGCGGCCCGGGCCGACGGCCCGCCGGCGCGCGCGCGGGGGAATATACGCATCCCTACGCATCGATACGCATTTCACGCCGCCGGCCCGGAAAACCGTTGCCACCCAGACGCTTGGCAGGTGGCGTTTCGCGAACCGAAGGCCGCATCGGGGCGCGGCGCTTCGCATCGGTTCGCATCGGTGCGGGCACGGCGTCGGCGAAGTTTGAGTTAGGGAGCGGGGAGGGCACGATGCGGGGTTCCTCTCAGCAGGCCAAAGAGAGGAATTATAACCGTAATAGGAAATAATTGTCAATAATAAAGAACATAAATGGAATAACTAAATTTTTAGAGTGATCTGAACCCGAATCCCGGCTTGCGTCGAGCCCACGGATCGTCGGCAATTGATCAGGAATCGACCGCTATCATCTTGCGCCGGAGGTTCACGGAAAAGGGATGAGCAGGGACTTCCGATCCATCCGTCATCACCGGGCTTGACCCGGTGATCCACGACTTCGTTCCATTCCACGGCCGCTTAAGTCGTGGATGCCCGGGTCAAGCCCGGGCATGACGGCGGAGACGGAATTATCCGCTAAAGGCTAATATTCAGTCGCAAACCTCGCCTATCCCCACTTCCGCCTCCGCCCCAATTCGGAAATCCCGCCGCCGCTTCCTCGATCAACCCAGAATTCTGACCGCCGCCTTCCCCGTCCCCGTAGCCGTTACCGGCGCTGCCCACGCCCCCGATCACGTTTTGTTATGGCCGACCATTCGGCGGCCGCCCGGCGGCGCCGCCGTGCTAGGCTCGTCCCTCCACGGGAAGGAGGGGTTTCATGGCGACGCATGAATTCGTTGCCATCATCATCGGCACCGGCCAGGCCGGGCCGTCCTTGGCGCAACGGATGACCGGCGAGGGCATGAACGTGGCGATCATCGAGCGCAAGCTGTTCGGCGGCACCTGCGTCAACGTCGGCTGCATCCCCACGAAGGCCCTGGTGGCCAGCGCCCGGGCCGCGCACATGGCCAGGCGCGGGCCCGAATTCGGCGTCGCCGTCCCGGGTGACGTCAGCGTCGACATGGCCCAGGTCAAGGCCCGCAAGGACGCCATCGTGGCGCAATCGAACACCGGCGTCACCAACTGGCTCAAGGGCATGGAGGGGTGCACCGTCTTCGAGGGCCACGGCCGGCTGGAGAGCGCCACGACGGTCCGGGTGAACGGCGATCTCCTGGAGGCGCCCAAGATCGTCCTCAACGTCGGCGGCCGCGCCCTGGTGCCCGACATGCCGGGCATCAAGGACGTCGAGTTCCTGACCAACTCGGGCATCATGGAGGTCGACTTCCTGCCCGACCACCTGGTGATCATCGGCGGCAGCTACATCGGCCTCGAGTTCGCGCAGATGTACCGGCGCTTCGGCGCCCGGGTCCGGAAACGCCGTTCCCGCACACCAACACGACCGCGCAGTTCCAGGGCCCCCGGCGCGGCCAGGGCGACACCGACGGCTGAGCGCCCAGGCCGGGGGCGCCGGCTCAGAGATCCATCTGCCGCGCCGCCAGGTCCTTCATGATCTCGGTGGCGCCGCCGCCGATGGAGAGGATCTTCGATTCGCGGAACAGGCGCTCGGCCCTGCCGCCCCGGACGATGCCGGCGCCGCCGTGCAGTTGCACGGCCTCCGACGCGCAATGCTCGTAGGTTTCGGCGGCGAGGTTCTTCAGGAGCGCGATCTCGGCGACCGGGCCCTCGCCGCGCTCGAACTGCCAGGCCACGGTGTCCAGGCGCGATTCGGTGGCCTGCACGCGCATCGCCATGTCGGCGATCTTGTGGCGGACCACCTGGTTGGCCATCAGGACCTTGCCGAAGACCTCGCGCGTCCGGGCATGCTCGATGGTCACCTCCAGGCAGGCCTTCGCCGCGCCCAGCATGATCGCCGTGTTGCCGAGGCGCTCTTCGTTGAAGTTCAGGACGATGCCGGTGAAGCCGGCGTTTTCCTCGCCGATCAGGTTGGCCGCCGGCACCCGGCAGTCCTCGAAGCGGAGCGTCGCCGTGTCCGACGCCCACCAGCCCATCTTCTTCAGGCGCGTCTGGGTGAACCCGGGCGCGCCGCGCTCGACCAGAAGCAGGGACAGGCCGTCCTTGCCCGGCCCGCCGGTGCGCACCGCGACCGTGTAGTAATCGGCCCGGAACCCCGACGTGATCAGCGTCTTCTCGCCGTTCACCACGTAGGCGTCGCCGTCCAGGCGCGCCGTGGTCCGGAGGTTGGCGACATCGGAGCCGCCGCTGGGCTCGGTGATCGCCAGGCAGCTGATCTTCTCGCCGGCGAGGACGGCCGGCGCGACGCGGTCCTTCATGGCGGCGCTGCCGAGCTTGAGGATCGGCGGCAGGCCGATGCCGTGCGACATCAGGCTGGCCCGCACGCCGCCCGAGCCGACCCGGGCCAGTTCCTCCTTGACGATGATCTTGTCGAAGATGTCGCCGCCGCGTCCGCCGTAGGCCTCCGGGAACCCGGCGCCGAGGACGCCGGCCCGGGCCGCCTTGCCGTAGAGATCGCGGGGAAAATCCTCGGCCTCGTCCCATGCGTGGGCATGGGGCGCGATTTCCGCCTCCGCGAACGCGATGACGGCGGCGCGGACCGCCTCGTGACGTTCGGTGTAGTAGGGCGCGCGGGTCACCATGGCGGTCGTCTCCGATGGACAGTGAGCAAGGACGGCGGGTGCCGCCGGCGCAAGTCTACAAGGTGGCGCCGGAGACCACACGCATCCCGGCGCCGTCATTGACAACCGCGCCGCAGTCCCGGAAAACAACGCGACCTGAAATTCCACCCGAGGAGCGAGACGCCATGGCCCGCAAGACCCTGATCGCCGGCAACTGGAAGATGAACGGCCTGAAGAAGGACGCCAAGGCGCTGGCCGGCGGCCTGGCCAGGAAGATGGCGGCGCTCAGGAAGAAGGGCGGCCGCGCCAATTTCGAGATGCTGATCTGCCCGCCGTTCCCGCTGCTGGGCCTGGCCGCCGAGGCGGTGAAGGGCTCGGGCATCCGGGTCGGCGCCCAGGACTGCCACGCCGAGGCCTCGGGCGCCCACACCGGCGACACCAGCGCCCAATTGATCAAGAACGCCGGCGCCAGCTACGCCATCGTCGGCCATTCGGAGCGCCGCACCGACCACGCGGAGACCGACAGGGAGATCAAGGCGAAGGCCGAGGCGGCGCTCGCCGCCGGCCTCAAGGTCATCGTCTGCATCGGCGAGACCCTGAAGGAGCGGAAGGCCGGCCAGACCCTGAACGTCAATCGGAAGCAGCTCCGGGGCTCGCTCCCGGCCGGCGCCACCGCGGCCAACACGGTGATCGCCTACGAGCCCGTCTGGGCCATCGGCACCGGCCAGGTGGCGACGCCCGAGCAGGCCCAGGAGGTCCACGCGGCGATCCGCAAGGCGCTGAAGTCGAAGCTCGGCCCAGCCGAGGCCGGGAAGATGCGGATCCTCTACGGCGGCTCGATGAAGCCCGGCAACGCCGACGAACTGCTCTCGCAGCCCGACATCGACGGCGGCCTGATCGGCGGCGCCAGCCTGACGGTCAAGGACTTCTGGGGCATCGCCGAGGCGGTCTAGGGGCGCTCGCTCCCTTCCAAGCCCCGACGGAGTTTGGTTAAATGACCGCCGGGGCCCGGTCCGGGCCCGGCTGGGAAAGGGCGTACATGGGCGATCCGTGCCGGCGACGCGTCAAGCAGGGCCTCGCCCTGCCGGCCACGGCCGGCCTGGTCGCGCTGGCCGTCCTGGCGCCCGGCCCATCCGCCGCGCAGTTCAAGCAATCGCACGAGAAGCGCTGCGAGGACTTCTCGCTGGGCGCCGAGACCCGGGTCCTGGCCTGCACCTGGGCGCTCGGCGCGAAGACGCTGGCGCCGGCGCGCCGGGCGGGCCTCCATTTCAAGCGCGGCCTGGCCCATGCCGCCCGCCGCGATCTCGACCGCGCGATCCGGGACTACGACGCGGCCCTCGAACTCCGGCCCGACTTCGCGCTGGCCCGGGTCAACCGGGGCAACGCCTTCGACGCCCAGGGCGCCTACGGCCGCGCCATCGCCGACTACGACGCCGTCCTCCGCCTGAAGCCGGGCGCCGCCGACGTCTACTTCAACCGCGCCAACACGTACCTCCGGATGGGCGAGACGGCGAAGGCGATCGCCGATTACGACACGGTCATCGGACTGAAACCGGACGACGTGGCGGCCAGGATCAACCGCGGCATCGCGTACCGGAAAGCGGGGCGCCTGGACCTGGCCATCGCCGACTTCGACTGGGCGCTGGGGCGCGACCCGGATAGCGCCGCCGCCTACCGGCACCGGGCCCTGGCCTACGCCTTGAAGGGCCATTTCCAGCGCGCCATCGACGAATACGACCGCGCCTTGGCGCTCGATCCCGATTCCCGGGCCGCCGCCGCCGGCCGGCACCGCGCCCGGGAGGCGCTCGCCGCCGAACGCGCGGCCAGGGACGCCGAGGCGGCGAGGAAGAAGGCAGCCGCCGAACGGGCGGCGGCGCAACGGGCCCGGGTGAAACGCGCGGCGGCGCAGCAAGCGGAGGCGAAGCAAGCGGCGGCCGAACGGGCGGCGGCGGCCGAACGCCAGCGGGCCCAAACGGCGGCGCGGGCCGCCACCGACGCCGAGGTTGGGAAGTGCCGGGGCGAGGCGACGGCGCCGGACGTCCGCATCGCGGCCTGCGGCGGGCTCCTCGCCGCCGGCGGCCACGGCGCCGAGGACCGGGCCTGGTTCCAGGCCTTCCTCGGCTTCGGGCATTTCAAGAGCGGCGATCTCGACGCCGCCATCGCGAGCTACGGCGAGGCGCTCGCGCTCAACCCCGATCACTGGTTCGCCCACAACGGACGAGGCAACGCGTACCACCTGAAGCGGGCCTACGATCGTGCCCTTCTGGACTTCGCCGAGGTCATCCGCCTCCGGCCGGCGGACCCCGACGGTTACTTCAACCGCGGCGTCACCCACGCCGACAGCGGCGATCACGGCCGCGCACTCGCCGACCTGGGCCAGTCCATCCGCCTCGCGCCGAACAATCCGGACGCCTATTTCTTCCGCGCTGACAGCCATCGGCGGACCGGCGAGCCGGCGGCCGCGCTCGCCGACATGAACGCGGCGCTGCGGCTCAGGCCCGACGTCGCCACCTATTACCTGCGCCGCGGCGAGCTCCACGCGCTCGGCGGCGATTTCGGCCGGGCCGTGGCCGATCTCCGGGAATCGATCGAGCGCGCCGAGGCCGGCGAGCCGGCGGCCCAGGCGCTGCTCGCCGAACTGACGCCGCTGGCCGCCGACGACGGCCCCGACCCGGCCGGCCGCGAGGCCGTCTGCTGGAACGAACGCGCCAACGTCTTCGCGCGGGCCGGTGCCTGCACCTGGTTGCTCGATCACGGCGACCTCCGGGTGATCGCCAGGGCCGACGTCCACGTGCAGCGCGGCAGCGCCTGGCAGGCGGCGGGCGAGGGCGCGCTGGCGGTACGCGACTACGACGCCGCGCTGGCCCTGATCCCGACCTTCGCCGCGGCGCTGGAGAAGCGCGAGACCGCCCGCGCGGCGCGCCCCTCGCCCCGTTGACGTGGATCACGGCGCCGCGCGCCGAAACGGGGTAGACTCAATTCATCCAGAGGTTCCACGTCCGATCAAAAGGAGGGAGCCATGACCCGACACGACGAGAACGATTTCGAGTTCGCCTTCGCGGTGGTGTTCGCCCTGGCCATGATCGCCCTGATGCTCTGGGCATCGCTGGCGGCGCCGGCCGTTCAGGTGATGACCATCTGAGGCGGCCCGGCCTGCTGAGGCGGGCGGAAGCGGGCAGAATAAGGCTTTCCAACGACCGCGTTGACGTTTAATAAACGCCGGCATATCTGATCGGTAACGGCGGGATGTCGGATTGACGTCGGCGCCGGGAGAAAAGTGAGCCCCATGGAAACCGTCATTCTGGTCATCCACCTGTTGATCGCCATCGCCATGGTCGGCGCCATCTTGCTGCAAAAGAGCGAGGGCGGCGCCTTGGGCATGGGCGGCGGCGGCTCCGGCGGCGGCATGGGCGGGTTCATGAGCGGCCGCGCGGCCGGCGACCTCTTGACCCGCACGACGGCGATCCTGGCGGCGTGCTTCTTCACCACCAGCGTGATCCTGGCGATCCTGGGCGGCGCGGGCCGCGAATCGACCTCGATTCTCGATCAGGCGCCCACCGCGCCGGCGCCCCAGCAGCAATCCGACGAGCCCGCGGCGCCGGTGGCCAAGTGACGAAACGGGCCGGATTTCAGGGGCTCCAGCCCCAATCCCAAGAGGCGGTGAAATCTCCGCCTCTTTTCTTTTGGCAGCGACGTATTTTCGTATATGGTGAAGGCCCATGACGCGGTTCATCTTCATCACCGGCGGCGTGGTTTCCTCCCTCGGAAAAGGCTTGGCATCGGCGGCGCTCGGCGCGCTCTTGCAGGCCCGCGGTTTCAAGGTCCGGCTGCGCAAGCTCGACCCCTACATCAACGTCGATCCGGGCACCATGAGCCCGTATCAGCACGGCGAGGTCTTCGTCACCGACGACGGCGCCGAGACCGACCTCGACCTCGGTCACTACGAGCGCTTCACCGGCGTCGCCTGCCGCCAGTCCGACAACGTGACGACGGGACGCATCTATTCCGACGTGATCGCCAAGGAACGGCGCGGCGACTACCTCGGCGCCACCATCCAGGTGATCCCGCACGTCACCGACGCCATCAAGGAGTTCGTGGTCAGCGACCTGGGCGACGAGGATTTCGTCTTGTGCGAGATCGGCGGCACCGTCGGCGACATCGAGGGCCTGCCGTTCCTGGAGGCGATCCGGCAGCTGGGCAACGAGCTCGGCCGCGACCGCACCATGTACCTGCACCTGACGCTGCTCCCCTACATCCCGACGGCGGGCGAGCTGAAGACCAAGCCGACCCAGCACTCGGTCAAGGAGATGCTGAGCGTCGGCATCCAGCCCGACGTCCTGCTGTGCCGCGCCGACCGCGACATCCCGGCCGGCGAGCGCAAGAAGATCGCGCTTTTCTGCAACGTGCATCCCGACGCGGTGATCCCGGCGCTGGACGTGCCGTCGATCTACCAAGTGCCGATCAGCTACCACGAGCAGGGCCTCGACGATCAAGTCTGCGAGCATTTCCGCATCGACGCGCCGCCGCCCGACCTGACCCGCTGGCACGACATCGTCGAGCGCGTGATCAAGCCCGAGGGCGAGGTCTCCATCGCCATCGTCGGCAAGTACACCGGGCTCCTCGACGCCTACAAATCGCTCTCCGAGGCCCTCGACCACGGCGGCATCGCCAACAACGTCAAGGTCAACATGAACTGGCTGGAGAGCGAGATCTTCGAGAGCGACGACACCCTCGATCATCTCGAGGGCGTGCACGGCATCCTGGTGCCGGGCGGCTTCGGCGAGCGCGGCGCCGAGGGCAAAATCGCCGCCGCCAAGTTCGCGCGCGAGCGCAAGGTGCCGTACTTCGGTATCTGCTTCGGCATGCAGATGGCGGTGGTCGAGGCGGCCCGCAACCTCTCAGGCATCGAGACCGCCGGCTCGACCGAGTTCGGCCCCTGCGACGAGCCGGTCGTCGGGCTGATGACCGAATGGATGCAGGGCAATGAATTGCAGAAGCGCCAGGAAGGCGGCGACATGGGCGGCACCATGCGCCTCGGCGCCTACGACTGCACGCTCGGCGCCCACAGCCGGGTCCTCGAGGTCTACGGCGAGGCCAACATCTCCGAGCGCCACCGCCACCGCTTCGAGGTCAACACCGGCTACAAGGAGCGCCTCGAGCAGCACGGGCTCAAGTTCTCCGGCATGTCGCCGGACGGCATCCTGCCGGAGATCGTCGAGATCCCGGACCACCCCTGGTTCATCGGCGTGCAGTTTCACCCGGAACTGAAATCGAAGCCGTTCGAGCCGCACCCGCTGTTCACGTCGTTCATCGGCGCCGCCGTCGAACAGTCGCGGTTGGTCTAGGAGGCGCCGGTGGCCGATCAACGCACCGTCCGCGTCGGCGAACTGGAGATCGGCAACGACCGGCCGCTCACGATCATCGCCGGGCCGTGCCAGATGGAGAGCCGCGAACACGCGCTCCACATGTCAGGCGCGCTCGCCGACATCGGCAAGGAGCTCGGCGTCGGCATGGTCTACAAGACCTCCTTCGACAAGGCCAACCGGACCAGCGCGGAGAGCGCGCGCGGCGTCGGCCTCGACGCCGCCATCCCGGTGTTCGAGGCGATCCGCGCCGAGACCGGCCTCGCGGTCCTGACCGACGTGCACACGGCCGAAGAATGCGCGCCGGCCGCCGCCGCCGTCGACGTCCTGCAAATCCCGGCCTTCCTCTGCCGCCAGACGGACCTTCTGCTCGCCGCCGGCGAGACCGGCAAGCCCATCAACGTCAAGAAGGGGCAGTTCCTGGCGCCCTGGGACATGGCCAACGTGGTCAAGAAGATCGAGAGCACCGGCAACACGCAGGCCATGGTCTGCGAGCGCGGCGCCAGCTTCGGCTACAACACGCTGGTCACCGACATGCGCGCGCTGCCGGTGCTGGCCCGGACCGGCTGCCCGGTGGTCTTCGACGCGACCCATTCGGTGCAGCAGCCGGGCGGGCAGGGGACGACGTCGGGCGGCCAGCGCGAGTTCGCCCCGGTGCTGGCCCGCGCCGCCGTTTCCATCGGCGTCGCGGCGGTCTTCATGGAGACCCACCAGGACCCGGACAACGCGCCCTCCGACGGCCCCAACATGATCCCGCTTTCGGAGATCAAGGGCGTCATCGAGACGCTGATGGCGTTCGACCGCCTGGCCAAGGCGCGGCCGGTGGAGATTTGATACCTCATTGTCTACAATCCGTCCTTGGAGTCGTTCCAGACTGTCGGGGGAAACCGCTTTCCGTGTCGCAACTCGTTGACGCCCTGAAGGCCGAGCACGCCAATATCGCCAGGATTTTGGGCCGCGTCGTCGAGCTCGGGATCGAGACCGAGGAGGGGCGCAAGACCCTGATGGCGGCGAAGACCGGCCTGCTGGCGCACCTCGAACGCGAGGACAAGCATCTCTACCCGGTGCTCCTGGAAGCCGCCAGGGACGACGACATCATCGCCGACGCGCTGGGGTTCTTACACGAGGACATCGTCGGCGTCTCCGAGGCGGCGCTCAGGTTCTTCGACAAGTACGGCGACGGCCCGCCGGGCGACGAGTTCGCCGACGACTTCCAGGCGCTGGCCGGCGCGCTGACCCAGCGCATCCAGAAAGAGGAAAGCGTCATCTACAAAATGGCCGAGAACATCGATTTCCTCACCGATGGCGCGCCGTAGACGGACCGGACCGGCGGGCCGCCGCGGGGCCGGCCATGGCTGATGACGCCGAGGCCGGGCCCGGGGAGCATCCGCTCATCTCGCCAAGCGATATCGGCAACCTCCTGGGCCTGCCGATCCTGGCGCTGATCGCCCGGCTGGTGCCGCCGGGCCGTGCCGAGGGGTTCTGCCGCGCCGTCGCCGGCCTCAACGCGCGGATGCTGAGCGCCGACAAGGCGGGGCTGGTCCGGCGTATCCGCGCGCTGGCCGGCGCGCGCACGCTCGGGCTGCCGGCGGCCGAGATTCCCGACGCCGTGGCCGGCGAGGATCTGCTGGCGCTGCTCGCGGTCCTGCGGGCCCACCGGACCCGGAGCTGGGAGGGCCGCGTCAAGGTCGAGGGCCGCCGCCACCTGGACGCGGCCCTGGCCCGGGGCCGGGGCGCCATCCTGTGGCGCGCGCACTTCGTCCACTACGCGCTGCCCTACTACAAGGCGCTCGCCGACCTCGGCTACGACTTCGCCCAGTTCAGCCACGTCCGCCACGGCTTCTCCAACTCGCGCTTCGGCATCCGCTTCCTCAATCCGCTGCGCGTCGGCGCCGAGGACCTGTTCGTGCCGGCCCGGATCGAACGCTCGAACGCGGCGCCGACGGCGGCGCTGCGCCAGCTCTACCGGCGGTTGGACGGGAACGGGATCGTCTCCATGTCGAGCCGCGGCGACGCCGGCAACTTCGTCGAGGCGCCGTTCATGGACGGCCGCCACGGGGTCGCGCCCGGCGCGCCGCACCTGGCCTACGTGAAGGGCGCCGCGCTGCTGCCGGTGTTCCCGATCCGCGAGGCCGGCGGCGCTCACCGCATCGTCATCGAGCCGCCGATCCCCGTCGATGCCGACCGACCGCGCCGCGCCGCCATCGAGGCGGCGGCGACGGACTTCGCCGGCCGGCTGGAAACCCAGGTCCGGGCGCACCCCAGCCAATGGCTCGGCTGGATGCACCTTTGAGCGCCGCCGCCTTCAGACGTGGAACTCCCGGGCCCGGCGGATGAACTGGGTGATCCAGTAGACCTGGGCGCCGACCATGCCGGCCGGCAGCAACAGCCAGAGCGCGTCGGAGAGGCCGAGCAGCACGACCAGGAAACAGAAATCGGCGCGCGCCAGCTCGCGGAAGATGAATAGCGCCCACTCGCCGGCGCCCTCAGGCCGCGGCGCGGTTTCGGTCGCCGACGCTTCGGCGTCCCCGTCGCCGCCGTCTCGGAACTGGAAGACGAGGCTGATCAGATAATTGAGCGTGCCGCCGGCGGCCGCCGCGAGGCCCATCCACAGCCAAACGTCCTCGCCGGTGCGCTGGGCGACGCCGGCGCCGAGCGCCGCGAAGAAGGCGGAGTGCACGGCCCAGTCGACGAAGGTGTCGTAATGCATGCCGAACTTGGAGCTCTGGCCCTTGGCCCGGGCGATCTCGCCGTCGGCGTTGTCGAGCAGGTAGCTGAGGACCAGCGCCCCGCCGGCGTAGACGTCCGTGGCCTGCGCGCCCCAGCTCAGGAGCGCCGCCGCCGCCAGTCCGGCGGCCAGCGACAGGGTGGTCGCCTGGTTGGCGCTCAGGGGCGTCTTCAGGAGCCACGGCGTGACCCATGCCGACAGGTGCCGGATCAGCGGGAAGAGCGGCGGTTTCGAGGTTTCGCCCATGCCTGGATGCTGCCGAAGCGCGCGGCGGAGGTCAATCGCCGGCGCCCGGCGCACGCCGCCGGACCGACGCCGCGAACCTGACGCTTGCCGCGTCCGGGTCGAGCGTTTATGAGGTGCGTGTCGAACAGCCTGACCCACGACCTGCGCCCCGAGGAGCCCGCCATGACCGCCATCATCGACATTTTCGCCCGCGAAATCCTGGACAGCCGCGGCAATCCGACCGTCGAGGTCGACGTGACCCTGGAATCGGGCGTCACGGGCCGCGCCGCGGTGCCGTCGGGCGCGTCCACCGGCGCCCACGAGGCGGTTGAACTCAGGGACGGCGAGGCGGGCCGCTACGGCGGCAAGGGCGTCCTCCAGGCCTGCCAGTCGGTGAACGGCGAGATCTTCGACGCGCTGTCCGGCTTCGACGCCGACGACCAGCTGCACATCGACCAGACCATGATCGATCTGGACGGCACCGACAACAAGGGCCGCCTCGGCGCCAACGCGATCCTCGGCGTGTCGCTGGCCGCCGCCAGGGCCGCCGCCGAGGAGGCCGACCAGCCGCTTTACAAGTACATCGGCGGCGCCTACGCGCACACGTTGCCGGTGCCGATGATGAACATCATCAACGGCGGCGAGCACGCCGACAATCCCATCGACATCCAGGAATTCATGGTCATGCCGGTGGGCGGCGCCACCTGCGCCGACGCCATCCGCATGGGCGCCGAGATCTTCCAGACCCTGAAGAAGGGCCTCAGTGACGCCGGCCACAACACCAACGTCGGCGACGAGGGCGGCTTCGCGCCCAACATCGGCTCGACCACCGAGGCGCTGGACTTCATCATGAAGGCCGTCGAGGCCGCCGGCTACGCGCCCGGCGACGACGTCATGCTGGCCCTCGACGCGGCCTCGACCGAGTTCTACAAGGACGGCACCTACGAACTGGCCGGCGAGGGCAAGTCCCTGGATGCCGCCGGCATGGTCGCGTACTACGCCGACCTGGTCTCCAAGTATCCGATCATCTCCATCGAGGACGGCCTCGCCGAGGACGACTGGGACGGCTGGAAGGCGCTGACCGACGAGATCGGGGCCAAGGTCCAGTTGGTCGGCGACGACCTGTTCGTCACCAACCCGGCGCGGCTCGCCGAAGGCATCGCCAAGGGCACGGCCAACTCAATCCTGGTCAAGGTCAACCAGATCGGCACGCTGTCGGAAACCCTGGAAGCCGTCGAGATGGCCCACAAGGCCAGCATGACGGCGGTGATCTCGCACCGCTCGGGCGAGACCGAGGACAGTACCATCGCCGACATCGCGGTGGCCACCAACGCCGGCCAGATCAAGACCGGATCGTTGAGCCGTTCCGACCGCCTCGCCAAGTACAACCAGCTGATCCGCATCGAGGAGCAGTTGGGACCGCAGGCCGCCTACGCGGGCCGTTCGATTCTGCGCTAGACTGGCGGCTCCCGCCGGCGCCGCCCGCGCCGCCCAGCAAGGAGCGCCGCCATGACCTGGTCCATTCTCGCCCGCGATCCCGGCACCGGGCTGTTCGGGATCGCCATCGCGTCGAAGTTCTTCGCCGTCGGCGCGCCGTGTCCGTGGGCGCGGGGCGGCGCCGGGATCATCTGGACCCAGGCGTTGGTCAACCCGGTGCTCGGTCACGACGGCCTGGCGTTCCTGGAAGGCGGCATGGCCGCCGGCGCCGCCTTGGACGCCCTGATCGCCGCCGACGACGGCCGCGACCACCGCCAGCTCCACGTCATGGACTGGCAGGGAAGGGCGGCGGCCCCCACCGGCGCCGCGGGCATTTCGGGGTGTGGCCACGAGACCGCCGAGGGGCTGTCGGTGGCCGGCAACATGCTCGCCGGGCTCGACCTGGTGGCGCGGCTGCTGGCGGCGATGCGGGCCGGCGAGGCGGCGGGCGGCGACAAGCGCGGCAGGCAGGCCGCGGCGATCCTGATCCAGGGTCCGGAACCCTACGCGCGCCTCAGCCTGCGGGTCGACGACCACGCCGACCCGCTGGCCGAGCGCGACGCCGGCAAGCCGCTGGGCCGCCGCGCCGATCCGCCCGATCGGGGCGGACCGTAACCACCTATTAACTTTTCCCCTCTAGGTGTGGAGGTGGGTTTGGGACTGTGGACTGGAACAATGACAATAATTAGGTCCCCAGGCTGCCATGAACCTGTTCAATACCCTCGGACGCCGTCTACGCCGCCTCTCGGTGCCGTTCCTCGGCGTCTCCGCCACCTTCTACTTCGTCTACCACGTCTTCCACGGTGACCGCGGCCTGATGGCCTGGCTGCAATTGCGCCAGCAGGTCCTGGTCGCCGAAACCACGGCCGAAAGCGTCAACGCCGACCGCCAGTACCTGGAGGGCCGGGTGCGGCTCCTGCATCCGGGCAGCCTCGACCCCGACATGCTCGAGGAACGGGCCCGGCTGATGCTCAACTTCGGTCACCCCGACGAGGTCATCATCCTTGACGACACGCCGCTCAGAAAACCCATTCCGGCCGCCGCCGGAACCGGAACCCCAGAACGAGCGCCTTCCGGAAATCCAGAAAGGAGAAAACCATGAATACCGCGAAAACCGTGGCCGAAGACCTGAAACCGCCGTTCGTCGCCGCGATCATGCTCGACGTCGACGAGCAGCCGGGCCGCACCGACTTCGCGCCGAGCGACGAAATGGTCTCGCTGGCGCCGAAACAGCCGGGCTTCCTGGGATTGGAGACCACCCACGACACCGCGAACCGCTGGATCGCCGTCTCCTATTGGGCCGACGAGGAGAGCTTCAAGGGCTGGCAGGCCGCCGGGCAGCGCCACCTCGCCGAGGTCTGCGGCGGCGTCGATCTCGCCAGCGTCTGCAAGTTCCGGGTCTCGCGCGTCGACGAACCGCTGTTCGAGAAGAAGAGCCTGAAGGCCGAACTGCCGGCGATTCCGAAGGGCAGCGCCGCCGGCCTCGGCGCCGTCGTCCTCGGCGCCTTTCCCGCCATCGCGGAGTTGTTGGGCTATGAGCACGTACGCTGATCTCGACAAGCCGCCGTTCTTCACCGCGGTCTATCTCGACGCCGCCGAGGGCTCGGATGCCGGCATGCATTCGGAGGCCACGTCGATGCTGCTGTCCCTGGCGATGACGCTGACCGGCTTCGTCGGCTTTCGCGACGACATGGCCGCCGGCGGACGCGCCGTGAAAATCGTCTACTGGCGCACCTACGCCGCCATGCAGGCCTGGGAGAAGACGGCCCGCGACCTGCTGCCGCACAAGGTCGGTCTTGAGGACTGCGTCGCCAGCGCCGGCTGCCTGTGGCGATGGCTCGACGACCCGGCCGCCGAAAGCGCCACCGACACCAGCCGCGCGGCCTAGATCGGGAGAAAATAAGAACACTTAATCGTTATTCAGTTAATATTATAAAACGTGTTTTAAATCAAAAATTTAATTACACGTTTTGTGATTGAGAAACGACGCCGCCTCCGGTAGGTTAGCGGAAATCGCGGTAATCATCGCGCCCAGACGCATGACGCCGCTTTCCGCCAAACCTGAGGGAGGGTCCCGATGGCGAAATCACCGTCTCGCAAACCGGCGAGCAAGTCGAAGGCCGCCGGTAAAACCGCCGCGCGCAAGAAGAGCGCCGCGAAGTCCACGGTCAGCAACGACCAACTCATCGAATATTACCGCGACATGCTGTTGATCCGCCGCTTCGAGGAGAAGGCCGGCCAGCTCTACGGCATGGGCCTGATCGGCGGCTTCTGCCACCTCTACATCGGCCAGGAGGCCGTCGTCGTCGGCATGCAGGCGACCGCCGGCCCCAACGACACGGTGATCACCAGCTACCGCGACCACGGCCACATGCTGGCCTGCGGCATGGACCCGAAGGG
>JAPPPF010000280.1 GCA_028817665.1 Magnetovibrio sp.
GTCATGGAATTGCTGTTCGATTTGCAGGCGCGGCGCGCCACGACGATGATGCTGGTCACCCACGCGCCGGAACTGGCCCGGCGCTGCGGCCGCATCCTCAGTCTCGCCGACGGCCGCATCGTCGGCGACCAGCGGGGCGGCGATGGCGCTTGATTGGCCGCTGATCGGACGGCTTCTGCGCCGCGAGATGCGCGGCGGCCTCAAGGGCTTCCGCGTGTTCCTGGCCTGCCTGGCGCTCGGTGTCGCGGCCATCGCCGGCGTCGGCTCCATCGGCGCCTCGGTCACCGCCGGGTTGAAGTCGGAGGCCCGCGACTTGCTGGGCGGCGACGTCGACCTCCGCCTCCTGCACCGCGAGTTCGAGGCCGGCCAGTTGGACTGGCTGCGGGCCCACGGCGCCGGGGTGTCGGAGATCATCAAGATGCGCGCCATGGCGCGGCCGACGGCGGCGCGGGACCGGCGCAGCCTCGTCGAGTTGAAGGCCGTCGATGCCGCCTATCCCATGGTCGGCGCGTTCAAGGCCCAGCCCCAGCGTCCGTTGGCCGAACTGCTCGCCAAGCGGAACGGCGCCTGGGGCGCGGTGGTCGACGCCAACCTGCTGCCCCGGTTGGGTTTGCAGACCGGCGACACCGTCCGGGTCGGCGCCGCCACCTTCCAGCTCCGCGCTACCGTCGTCGACGAACCGGACCGGGTCGCCAGCCTGTTCAGCCTGGGGCCGAGGCTGTTGATCTCGCGCACCGCCGTGGCCGAGACCGGCCTGGTGCTGCCGGGCAGTCAGATCCGCTATCACGCGCGGGTGCTGCTCAAACCGGGAACCGGCTTCGCCGACTGGCGCGCCGAACTCGACACCGCCTTTCCTTCCGCCGGCTGGCGGGTCCGCAGCCCCGATGGCGCGGCGCCCGGGGTCCGGCGGTTCATCGAACGGATGACCCTGTTCCTGTCCTTCGTCGGGCTCACGGTGCTGCTGGTCGGCGGGCTCGGCGTCGCCAACACGGTGGCCAGCTACCTGGAACGCAAGACCGCGACCATCGCCACGTTGAAATGCCTGGGCGCGCCGGGGCGCCTGGTGTTCGCGCTCTACATGGCGCAGGTCGCGGTACTCGCCGGTCTCGGCACCGCCGTCGGGGTCGCGGCGGGCGGGACCATCGCCTACGCCTTCGCGCTGGCCGCCGCCGGCCGCATGCCGATCACGCCGGTGGCCGGCGTCTACGCCGAGCCGCTGGCGACGGCGGCGCTGTTCGGCATGCTGGTCGCCGTGACCTTCGCGCTGTGGCCGGTGGCGCGGGCCCGCGAGGTGCTGGCGGCGCAATTGTTCCGCGACGCCGTGGCGCCGGTCACCCAGGCGCCCAGGCGCCTCTACGTCGTCGCCGCCGTCGTTGGCGTCGCCCTGCTCGGACTGTTCACCATCGTCACCGCCGAGGACCGCTATTTCGCCAGCTGGTTCGTCGCCGGCGCGCTGGCGACCATGGCGCTGCTGCGCCTCGGCGCCGCCGCCGTGACCGCCTGGGCCAGGCGCCTGAAGATCCGGAACAGCCCCAACCTGCGCCTCGCCGTCGCCAACCTGCACCGGCCCGGCGCCTCGACGGTCAGCGTCATGCTGTCGCTGGGCTGCGGGCTGGCGGTGCTGGTCGCCGTCGGCCTCATCCAGGGCAACCTGGCCCGCCAGGTCGCCGAGCGGCTGCCGGAAAAGGCGCCCGCGTTCTTCTTCATCGACATCCAACCGCATCAGGTCGCCGCCTTCGACGCCGCCGTCACCGGCGTCGAGGCCGCCGGCAACTACCGCCGGGTGCCGACGCTCCGGGGCCGCATCGTGAAGATCGACGGCACCCCGGTGGACCGGGCCCAGGTGGCGCCGGAATCGCAATGGGCGATCCGCGGCGACCGGGCGCTGACCTTCGCCCGGGCCCGGCCCGACGCCGCCGAGATCACCGCCGGCGCCTGGTGGCCCGCCGACTACGCCGGGCCGCCGATCATCTCACTCGACGCCGGGCTGGCCCGGGGTTTCGGCATCGGCCTCGGCGATACACTCACCTTCAACGTGCTCGGCCGCGAGATCACCGCCACGGTGAAGAGCTTGAGGGAGATCGACTGGCGCAGCCTGCGCTTCGATTTCGCCATCATCTTCGCGCCGGGGGCGCTGGACGGCGCGCCGCATACCCACATCGCCGCCATCGAGGCGCCGACCGGCGCCGAGGACGCCGTCGAGAAGGCGGCCACCGACGGCTTCCCGAATATCTCGGCGATCCGGGTCCGCGACGCGCTCTCCGCCGCCGCCAACCTGCTGGCCGGGATCAGCGCTGCGGTCACCGGCACCGCCGCGGTCACCGTGCTCGCCGGGGCGTTGGTGCTGGCCGCGGCCATCGCCGCGCACCGCCGCCGCCAACTCTACGATTCGGTCATCTTCAAGGTCCTGGGCGCGACCCGGCGCCGGCTTTTGGGCGTGTTCCTGGTCGAATACGGGGTTCTGGGCGTGGTCACCGCCGCCGTCGCCAGCGCGGTGGGCACGCTCGCCGCCTGGGCCATCGTCCGGTTCCTCATGCACATGCCCTGGGTGTTCCTGCCGGAAACCGTGGCGGCGACGGCGCTGGCCTGCGTCCTGGTGACCCTTTTCGTCGGGTTCCTCGGCACCTGGCAAGTGCTGGGCCGCAAGGCGACGCCCTATTTACGCAACCAGTAGCGGGTGTTGGATGGTTCTTTGGCATGATTCGACATTCTCGCGACGGATCGCCGGAACCTCTTGATCCGGGCAGCCGGCATGCCTATTTTTACCGGGACAGTGATTTCACCGCCGCGCCTCTTTGTATGTGAGGACGGCAACAACCGAAGGAGTTCATGATGGCTCTCGGACCGAACGATAGAGTGAGCTTGCGCACCCAGCAGATGTCCGGCGATCAGGCCTACGCGGCCGAAATCGACGTCGGCCTGCGCGCATACATGCTCAATGTCTACAACTATATGTGCATCGGCCTCGGCCTGACCGGCGCCGTGGCCTTCGCGACCTCGACCTCGCCGCAGATGATGCAGGCGATCTACGGCACGCCACTGCAGTGGGTGGTGATGCTGGCGCCCATCGGCCTGGTCTTCTTCCTGGCCGCCAAGGTGCATTCCATGAAGGCCTCGACGGCGCAGACCCTGTTCTGGGTCTATGCCGCGTCCATGGGCCTGTCGCTGGCCTACATCTTCGCCGTCTACACCGGCGAGAGCGTCGCCCGGGTGTTCTTCATTACCGCCGGCGCCTTCGCGGGCCTCAGCCTCTATGGCTACACGACGAAGAAGAACCTGTCCGGCATGGGCTCGTTCCTGATCATGGGCGTCATCGGCATCCTGATCGCCAGCGTCGTCAATATTTTCCTCGCCAGCTCCGGGCTGCAGTTCGCGATCTCGGTCCTCGGCGTGTTGATCTTCGCCGGCCTGACCGCCTACGACACCCAGAAGATCAAGGCGATCTACCTGGAGAGCGACGGCAGCTCGGTGGCCGAGAAGAAGGCGATCATGGGCGCGCTGACGCTCTATCTCGACTTCATCAACATGTTCATCTTCCTGCTGCACCTGTTCGGCAACCGCGAATAATCCGCAGCGGAGCATCGAATTGAGAGCCGCCCGGGATTTCCCGGGCGGTTTCTTTTTGGCCTGTCGGCGGCGACGTTGCATACTGCCGGCCACTGAGGGAGGGCCAATCATGCGATTGAAAGACAAGGTCGCGATCGTCACCGGCGCCGGTTCGGGTTTCGGTGAAGGCATCGCCAGGCGGTTCGGGGCGGAAGGCGCCAAGGTCGTCGTCGCCGAGATCGACGCCGAGAACGGCCGCCGGGTCGCCGACGGGATCAACGGTGCGATCTTCACGGAAACCGACGTGACGTCCGATGACTCGGTCGCCGACATGGCCGCCGCGGCCGTCGAGGCCTTCGGCGCGATCGACATCCTCGTCAACAACGCCGGCATCGCGCATCTCAACCAGCCGATGCTGGACGTCGACGAGGCGACGTTCGACCGGGTCTACGCGGTCAACGTCAAGAGCATCTACCTGACGGCCCGCCACGTGATCCCGGAACTGGAGGCACGCCGCGGCAACATCGTCAACATCGCCTCGACCGCCGCCATCAGTCCGCGCCCGGGACTCACCTGGTACAACGGCACCAAGGGCGCCGTAATGACGCTGACCAAGTCGATGGCCGTGGAGCTGGCCGGCGCGGGCGTGCGGGTCAACGCCGTCAATCCGGTGATCGGCGAAACCGCCCTGACCGTCGAGTTCATGGGTGGTGTCGACACGCCGGAGATTCGGGAGAAGTTCATCTCCTCGATCCCGTTGGGCCGGATGTCGACGCCCGAGGACATCGCCAACGCGACGCTGTTCCTGGCCTCCGACGAGGCCGCGTTGATCACCGGGACGTGTTTGGGCGTCGACGGCGGACGCAGCGTCTGAGCGGCCCGCGAATTCATGGCGAAGGACATCAAGCTGCTGGTCACCCGCCGGTTCCCGCCGGACGTCCTGACCCGCGCCGAACGCGATTACTCCTGCACCTTCAACGATGCGGACACCGCCTGGCAGGGCGAGGAGTTGACCGGCCGCGCCGCCGGCCACGACGGCATGCTGTGTTCGTCGTCGAACAAGTTCAGCGCCGAGGTGATCGAAGGCCTGCCCCAATCGATCCGCATCCTCTCGACCTTCTCCGTCGGCTACGAACACATCGACCTCGACGCGGCCCGGGCGCGCGGCATCGCGGTGACCAACACGCCCGGCGTGCTGAGCGAGGCGACGGCGGACCTCGCCTTCATGCTGCTCCTGTGCGCATCCAGGCGCGCCGGCGAGGCGGACCGGTTGGTGCGCGCCGGGTTGTGGCGGGGCTGGGCGCCGACCCAACTCCTCGGCGCCGGGCTTCAGGGAAAACGGCTCGGCATCCTCGGCATGGGCGGGATCGGCCGCGCCCTGGCCCAGCGCGGCCGGGCCTTCGGGCTCGAGATCCACTACCACAACCGCAGCCGCCTGGCACCGGATAGGGAATTGGGTGCCGTCTACCACGAGACCGCGGACGCGCTCCTTGAGGTCTCCGACTTCCTGTCGCTCAACTGCCCCATGTCGGACGACATGAAGCACTTCCTGAACGCCCAGCGGATCGCCCGCATGCCTGACGGTGCCGTCGTCGTCAACACGGCGCGCGGCGGCCTGATCGACGACGTCGCCCTGATCGGGGCGCTTCAATCGGGAAAGCTGATGGCCGCGGGATTGGACGTCTACGAAGGCGAGCCCGACATGCATCCGGGCTACCGCGAGCTTGGCAACGTCTTCCTCACCCCGCATCTCGGCAGCGCCACGGTGGAAACCCGGAACGCCATGGGCTTCAAGGCTCTCGACAACCTCGACGCCTTCTTCGCCGGCACCGAACCGCCGGACCGCCTGGTCTAGATCCCGCCGGTCTCGTCCTCGTCGCCGCGCCCGGCCGGCGGCGGGAAATCCGGCGTGGCGGCAAGCGGCGCTTCGGCGTCCGCGCCGCCGTCCACGGTTTCCTGCCCGAGCGGCGGCAGATAGGCCGGGATCGGCGCCAGCGGCTGGGTGACCTCGGCCTCCTCGTCCTCGGCTTCCGCCTCAGCGCCGCCCAGCGGCTCCAGGTCGTTTCGTGTCCACCAGTACCAAAACCCGTTCTCGCGGAGCCAGCGTTCCAGCCGATCCAGGCTGTTCCATTCGCGGCCCTGGCCGCGGGCGCTGTAGACGCGCGCCACCAGGGTATCGACGTAGACCAAGACGCCCCAGGCATGCGGATGCTTGTCCTGATCACCGAAGCCGCCGCCGAGCTGGTTGCGGTAGACCCGGTAGACGACGGCGTACTCGCCCAATCGGCCGGCCTCGCGCAGGTAGGGGATGTCCGCCTGCGTCACCGTCGTGCTCACGCCGAGCAATACATCTTGATCCATGGTGTTGACAATCTCATCCTCATCGTTCCTTACTACACCATGATACATGGTGTCGGGCGATTCGTACAGGACGGTCGCCCGGCGGGACGAATTTCAACCTCGGACCGGGCCCTTTCGGTTCCGCTCCGCGCACAACGATCAAACTAGGAGAACACAGCATGCCTCGTAAAGTTAGCCCCGTGCCGAAGGGTTTTCGCACCGTGACGCCGGTCTTGACCGTCGCCGGCGCCGCCCAGGCCATCGATTTCTACGCCCACGTCTTCGGCGCCGAGGAACGCAGCCGCGTCTACGGCCTCGACGGCGTTTCCATCGCGCATTCGGAACTGAAGATCGGCAACTCGCTGGTCATCGTCAGTGACGAGAACCCGGCCTTCGGCATCCATGCCCCGAGCGCCTTCGGTGGCTCCGCGGTGAGCCAGCACATCTACGTCGCCGACGTCGATGGCGTCTGGGAACGCGCCATCGAAGCCGGCGCCACCGTGCTGGTGCCGCTCGCCGACACCTACTGGGGCGAGCGCTACGCCAAGATCGTCGATCCCTTCGGTCACGTCTGGTCCATGGCCAAGCGGGTCGAGCACCTGAGCGCCGACGAAATCGCCGCCCGGGCCGCGGCCCTGACCGCGCCGGTCGAGATCGCGCCGGTCGAGGTGGTTGACGCGGTCGACGCGGACGCCGCCGGCGACGTCGTCGTCGAGACCGTCCCGGTCGCCGACGAGACCGCCGTCGCCGCCTAATCGATACGGTCGGGCGCCGCCTTCCCGGCGGCGGCCGCCCGGCATCGCCATCAAACTCACTTCTGAACGGGGACACCGAATCATGACCGACAACGCGACCTTGAACGCCCGCCGCGAAGCCGCCGTGCCGCGGGGCGTCGCCACGGCGACGCAGATTTTCGCCGACAAGGCCGAGAACGCCGAGATCTGGGACGTCGAAGGCCGTCGCTTCATCGATTTCGCCGGCGGCATCGCCGTGGTCAACACCGGCCACCGTCATCCGAAGGTCATGGAAAGCGTCAGCGCCCAGTTGGCGCGCTTCACCCACACCGCCTAGAAGAATGACCTCACGGAGGTTTAGGGTCGCCATTTGCGATGCCGTGCTAAGGATTTTGGTCAATTCCTCCTCGCGGACCCGACGTTCGCGACGATTAACGACCTTGGGTTTGCGGATATTGGCGACCGGGTTCCTATCAATTGGCCAACCCCAATCCTGCCGAGCGACGTTGTAGGCGGGTGGATGACCGGCGCGT
>JAPPPF010000010.1 GCA_028817665.1 Magnetovibrio sp.
CCCGACCACCGATCGCTCGATCATGGCGCCGAAAACCTCGACCCGCGTCCCAAGCCTTGATAAACGTCAATGATGCGGGCGCCGTGGTGGCAATACATTGGTATGCGCATGCCATGAGCGGGGAGCCGCCGCGTGAGGAGGTCGCTTGGCGCCGAGAATTCGTTACGGTGACCTGACCCGGGAGTTGAGCCTCGAGCAGCTCTCCGTCAGTTACTGTGATCTCACGCCCACCGCGTCCTACGATCCGCAAGGGCGGCCGGCGCCCAGGGGGCGACGGTCAACTTCGCCAAGGGCATGGGGATCCGCGAGCGTCTCGGGATACTCGGCGTCGCCGTCGACGTGGAGAAGGAAGTCATCCACGTCGTCGTCTCGTCGGAGCAGAAGGACCGGGTGTTCGAGCAGATGTACCTGTCGGGGGAGCTCGATACGCCCGGTCGGGGCCTGATGTACGTGACCCGGCTGGACAAGGCCGCCACCTACATCCCGGACGACGTGTTGAAGAAGTTGGCCGCGGACGAGGAATAGGCCGGACGCGCATGAAAACGACCTTCGCCAACAAGCTCATCGTCTGCACCATGGGACAGGGACTGGGTGCCGGCGTCGTCGAACGCCTGGCGCTAGAGCTCGGGATCGAGGCCGCCAACGTCTCGTCGGGCCGCGGCCGGGGCGCGGGGTCGCTGGGCAGCATCGGCGCCTGGGACGAGGTCGACACGCTGGCGGTGGTGGTGCCGGCCGAACGCGCCGACGAGGTTTTCAGCTTCATCTTCCACGCCGCCGACCTCGACCGCCCGCGCGGCGGCATCATGTTCCAGCATTCCCTCGTCGAGGCGACGCCGTTCTCGCTGCCGGCCGTGGACGACGGCGAGGCGTGAGACGCCGGGCCCGGCATCCGCCGCCGGCCCCATGCAACGGGCACTTGAACGGACCTTGGGCAATTGCCTAAAAAATAGGCAACTGTATCTTCGCGCGAACCGATTCATTGATTCAAGGAATTCCCATAATCCGTTGAAAATGAAAGATTAACTCTTGCTCTCAGATTCTGGCACGATCCCTGCTGTATCGCAGGGGTTAGCGTGGCGCTCACGGCGCCGCCCATGGCAACGCGAGGGCGTCACCGCCCTCCCGGGAAGATCGGAAATGACCCGCCCATGAAGAAGATCGAAGCCATCATCAAGCCATTCAAGCTGGACGAAGTGAAGGAAGCGCTTCACGAGGTCGGCTTGCAGGGAATCACTGTCCTCGAGGCGAAGGGATTCGGCCGCCAGAAGGGCCACACGGAGCTCTACCGGGGCGCCGAATACGTCGTCGACTTCCTGCCCAAGGTCAAGATCGAGATCGTCGTCGAGGACGACATGCTGGAGCGCGCCGTCGAGGCGATCCAGACCGCCGCCCACACGGGGCGCATCGGCGACGGCAAGATATTCATCGTACCGGTCGAGGAAGCGATCCGCGTCCGCACCGGTGAGAGGGGCCGCGAGGCCATTTAAGCCCACCGGCCCCAACCGGTGACAGTTGCAACCAACTACTCTAGGGAAAAAAGGGAACCCCAAAAATGTCATTGAACTGCAAGACGTCCGCCGACGTGATCAAGGTGCTGAAAGACGAGGAAATCCCCTTCGTCGACCTGCGTTTCACCGACCCGCGCGGCAAGTGGCAACACCTGACCATGTGCGCCGACTTCATCGATGACGACGCCTTCGCCGACGGCATCATGTTCGACGGCTCATCGATCGCCGGCTGGAAGGCGATCAACGAATCCGACATGGCCTTGATCCCCGACGCGACCACGGCGGTCATGGATCCGTTCGCCGCGCAGCCCTGCATGATAATGTTCTGCAACATCATGGAGCCGACCACCGGCCAGGCCTACAACCGCGATCCGCGCTCGGTCGCCACCAAGGCGGAAGCCTATCTCGGCTCCACCGGCATCGGCGACACCGCCTACTTCGGCTCCGAGCCCGAGTTCTTCGTCTTCGACGACGTCCGCTTCGACGTGCAGATGAACAGCTGCTTCTTCGAGTTCGACTCGGAAGAAGGTCCCTACGTCTCGGGCAAGCTGTTCGACGAGGGCAACGCGGGCCACCGCCCCGGCATCAAGGGCGGCTACTTCCCGGTGCCGCCGGTCGACAGCTGCCACGATCTGCGCGCCGAGATGGTCACGGTGATGCAGCAGATGGGCCTCAACATGGACAAGCACCACCACGAGGTGGCGCCCTCGCAGCACGAGCTCGGCATGACCTTCTCGACCCTGGTCCGGGCCGCCGACAACCTGATGATCAACAAGTACTGCACCCACATGACGGCGCACACCTACGGCAAGACGGCGACCTTCCTGCCGAAACCGGTGGCCGGCGACAACGGGTCCGGCATGCACTGCCACCAGTCGATCTGGAAGGACGGCAAGCCGACCTTCGCCGGCTCGGGCTACGCCGATCTGTCGGAGACCGCGCTCCACTACATCGGCGGCATCATCAAGCACGCCAAGGCGCTGAACGCCTTCACCAACCCGACGACCAACAGCTACAAGCGGCTGATCCCGGGTTTCGAGGCGCCGGTTTTGCTCGCCTACTCGGCCCGCAACCGCTCGGCCAGCTGCCGCATCCCGTTCGCCTCCTCGCCGAACGGCAAGCGCGTCGAGGTGCGGTTCCCGGACGCCATGGCCAACCCCTACCTGGCCTACTCGGCGATGATGATGGCCGGCCTCGACGGCATCCAGAACAAGATCAATCCGGGCGACGCCATGGACAAGGATCTCTACGACCTGCCGCCGGAGGAACTGGCCGACGTGCCGACGGTCTGCGGCTCCCTGCGCGAGGCCATGGAGAGCCTCGACGCCGACCGCGACTTCCTGAAGAAGGGCGACGTCTTCTCCGACGACGCCATCGACGCCTACATGGATCTCAAGTGGGAGGAGATCTACAACTTCGAACACACGCCGCATCCGGTCGAGTTCCAGATGTACTACTCGCAGTAAGGCGACCCTCTTCCAACCGCCTTCAAGGGCCGCCCCGGGGAACCGGGGCGGCCTTTTTCTCGCCGGCGTTTCCGCCATCGCCTTTCCATGGCCCGCCGTGCTAGCGTTCGCGGACGCGCATCCATTCAGGGGACGTCCCATCGCAGCCCAATCGTTCACCCTCGACGAAGCCCTCGCCCATGCCGCCGAGCGCATCGCGGCGGGCGATCTGAACGCCGCCTACGGCGTGCTCGAGAGCGCGCGCACGGCGGCGCCCGGCGACCCCAGGGTGCTGAACGGCCTCGCCGCCATCCTGTTCCAGGCCGGCCAGCGCGACCAGGCGATCGAACATCTCCGCGAGGCCGTCGCCATCGCGCCGGCGGTCTGGACCTACCCGCGCGAGTTGATCCGGGCGCTGGCGGCCACCGGCGACGACGCCGGCACCGCGGACGCCTGCGCGGCGGCGGTGAGCACGCACGGCCACCAGCCCGACCTCTTCAACTACTGGGGCCTGGCGTTGATGCGACTGGGTGAAGTGGACGCGGCCCTGGTCAGGCTGCGGGCCGCCGCCGACGCCGACCCGGGCAACCCGACCTACCACCGCAATGTCAGCCTGGCGCTGATCAAGCTGGAACGCTGGGAGGACAGCGTCGAAGCCTTCACCCGCTCGACCGCGCCCTGGCCGGCCGCCAGCACCGAACCCGATGCCGCTGTCGACGTTGCGGCCGCCTACGGCGGCTTGGTCGATGCCTACGACGACAACGACCTTCATCACGCCATCGCCGATACCATGGCCGATGTCGTCGGCGACCATGTCACCAGCCGCGACGTGGACCGGATCATCGATTGCGGCTGCGGCACGGGCCTGCTCGGCGCCCGGCTCGCCCCCTATTCGGCGACCATGGTCGGCATCGACCTGGCACCGGGAATGCTCGAGCGCGCCGCAAGAACGGGCCACTACGCGGACCTCCTGGAAGGCGACATGATCGACCGGATGGCCGCCATCACGGAACCGGCGGACCTCGTCGTCTGCTGTAACGCGATCTATCACATCGCCGATCTGGCGCCGTTCTACGGCGCCGCGCGGTCGGCGCTTTCGGCGGACGGATGGCTGATATTCAGCGCCGATCCGTGCACCGACGCCGCCGATATCCGCATCTCGGAACCCGGCGAATACGCCCACGGACGGGCCTACCTGCGCCGCCTAGCCCGGGCGCACGGATTCGACGAGGTCGAGATCACCGTCGCCCCGCACCGCGCCTATCCCGGCTTCTGGTGCGTGTTCAAGAAATCCGGCTGAGGCGGCTTCAGCGCCGGGGCGGCAGTTTCAGCTTGAAGGTCCGCTTGCCGTCGCCGTGCACCTTGTCGTGGGCGCGGATCGTCACCTCGGTGACGCCGATGGGGATCTGGACGCGGCCCAGGGACCGGGTGAAGGGCTGCTCGTCGACATGCGGATGGTAGAGGACGCGGGTGCCGAGCACCTTGCCGTCCGGGCCCAGCACCTCGAACTTGTCGGCGTAGTGCTTCCAGCCGGTGTCGCCGTGGCGGACGGTGGCGGAGAACGAGTAGCTGCCGTCGCCGTTCGCCGTCACGGTGGCGTCGAGGACCGACGCCTGGTCGGCCGCCGCCGGCGCCGGGGCCAGCCAGAACGCGGCCGCCGCCGCTAAGAATGATCGCGCCTTGTTCATCGGCCCCTGTCCCTGCCCGTCCGGCGCTGGAGGGTTCCGGCGGAACGGCCGGAAACTCCAGTCCAATCCAGGGTGCTGAAAAGCCGACGCCGATTCAACCCCTTACGGTTTTCAATTAAATTTGTTGCGTTTTATTTCACTTTATGTTCTATTCTTGTTCGCACATGGCAAACACCGACCTTCAGGGAGACCAAGATGCAAACATTCGAGTTCTGGCGCGATGCCCTGGCGCTTTCGGCGATGGCCGTCGCCGGTTACGCCGGTATGCTGATCACGTGAGGCCGGGGCGCCGCTCAGGCGTCGGCGATCTTCCGTTTCCGGCCCTCGGCGTCGAGGGCGACGAAGGTGAACACCCCTTCCGTCACCTTGACCCGCTCGCCCGGGATGCGGCGGCGCAGGACCCAGGCCTGGATGCGCATGGTGATCGAGGTGGTGCCGATCCTCAGGATCTCGGCGTAGCAGCAGACCACGTCGCCGACGTGCACGGGCTTGTGGAAGGTGAAGCCGTCGACGGCGACGGTGGCGACCCTACCCTTGGCGTGGGCCGCCGCGGCGATACCGCCGGCGATGTCCATCTGGCCCATCAGCCAGCCGCCGAAGACGTCGCCGGCCGGGTTGGTGTCGGCCGGCATGGCCAGCGTGCGGAGCGCCAGTTCGCCCCGCGGCTCGTCGTCGCCGGCGGCGGTCCCGGCGGTCTCGGAAGGCGTTTCGGAGGGCATGGCCAAATTCCCTTTATCCACAAGATGTTGTCGTATTTAATCCCGCAAACTACTGTATGATGCTTGCGGGAGCCCGCGGGCTTTGATTAGGATGCACCAACCAACGGGCCGAAGAAAGAGCCGGACTGCGATGCAAACCGAATTATTCCAAGAGGGCGAGACGCCCGAGATGGCGACCCGGAAGAAGAAGCTGAAGGCCGTGCCGGCCAAGGCGACGGCGAAGACGCCGGCGGGCGCCGGGAACAAAGCGAAGGCGAAACCGGCGGCGGCCGGGAAAGCCGCCGCGAAGTCCGGCAGGAAGGCCGCCGCGAAAACCGGTGCCAAGGCGCCGGCGGACGGCTACTCGGCCAAGGACATCGAGGTCCTCGAGGGCCTCGAGCCGGTGCGCCGCCGGCCCGGCATGTACATCGGCGGCACCGACGAGCGCGCGCTCCATCACCTGGCCGCCGAGATCCTCGACAACGCCATGGACGAGGCGGTCGCCGGCCACGCCAGCTGGATCGAGGTCGAGCTGCAGGCCGACAATTCCGTCGTCGTCACCGACAACGGCCGCGGCATCCCCGTCGATCCGCACCCCAAGTTCACCGACAAGTCGGCCCTCGAGGTGATCCTGACGACGCTGCATTCGGGCGGCAAGTTCTCGGGCGAGGCCTACGAGACCTCGGGCGGGCTGCACGGCGTCGGGTTGTCGGTGGTCAACGCGCTCTCCGACCACCTGATCGTCGAGGTCGCCCGCGACCAGAAGCTGTGGCGCCAGACCTACCGGCGCGGCGTCCCCGACGGGCCGCTGGAGGACGGCGGCAAGACCCGCAACCGGCGCGGCACCATGGTCCACTTCCACCCGGACCCGCAGATCTTCGGCGTCCGCCAGGTGTTCAAGCCGGCGACGCTCTACCGCATGGCGCGCTCCAAGGCGTACCTGTTCCGGGGCGTCGAGATCCGCTGGAGCTGCGACGAGAAGATCCTGGCCATGGACACGGAGACCCCGGCGAAGGCGACGCTGCACTTCCCGGGCGGGCTCTCGGACTACCTCGTCGCGGCCTTGGGCGATCGCAAGACGATGACGTCCGAGCCCTTCGCCGGCACGTCTAAGCTGAACGGCGGCGGCGGCAAGGTCGAATGGGCGGTCGCCTGGCCGGTCGACGAGGACCCGTTCCTGAACTCCTACTGCAACACCGTGCCGACGCCGCAGGGCGGCACCCACGAGCTCGGCCTGCGCGGCGCCCTGACCAAGGGGCTCCGGGCCCACGGCGAGCTCGTCGGCAACAAGCAGGCGGCGAAGCTGACCGCCGACGACGTCGTCGGCGGCGCGTGCTGCATGCTCTCGGTGTTCATTTCCGACCCGCAGTTCCAGGGCCAGACCAAGGACAAGCTGTCGACGGTGGAGGCGCAGCGCCTGGTCGAGAACTCGGTCCGCGACCACTTCGACCACTGGCTCTCGGGCGCGCCGGACGCCGCCAAGGCGCTCCTCGATCACGTCATCGAGCGGGCCGAGATGCGCTTGAAGAAGCGCGCCCAGAAACAGACCAAGCGCCAGTCGGCGACCCGCAAGCTCAGGCTGCCGGGGAAGCTGTCGGACTGCACCCGGAACTCGTCGGAGGGCACGGAGCTGTTCATCGTCGAGGGCGACTCGGCCGGCGGCTCGGCCAAGCAGGGCCGCAGCCGCGAGACCCAGGCGGTGCTGCCGCTCAGGGGCAAGATCCTCAACGTGGCGAGCGCCACGGCCGAGAAGATGCGCGCCAACCAGGAGCTCTCCGACCTGATCGAGGCCTTGGGCTGCGGCCTCGGCGAGGCGTTCATGGCGGACGATCTCCGCTACGAGAAGATCATCATCATGACCGACGCCGACGTCGACGGCGCCCACATCTCGTCCCTGCTGATGACCTTCTTCTTCCAGGAGATGCCGGGCCTCATCGACTCGGGCCACCTCTACCTGGCGATGCCGCCCTTGTACCGGATCACCCAGGGCGCCAAGTCCCTCTACGCCCGCGACGACGCCCACAAGGACGAGCTCCTGGCCAAGGAGTTCTCAGGCCGCGGCAAGGTCGAGATCAGCCGCTTCAAGGGCCTCGGCGAGATGCCGGCGGCGCAGCTCAAGGAAACCACCATGGACCCGGCCAAGCGCACCCTGATCCGGGTCACCATCCCGTCGGGCCACAACGACGAGGAGATTCTCGAGGCCAAGGATACCGCGCGGCTCGTCGACCAATTGATGGGCAAGCACCCCGAGAAGCGCTTCAAGTTCATCCAGGAAAACGCCAGCCTGGTCGACGACATCGACGTCTGACCCCGGCGCGAAGCCGCCTAGAGCCCCTCGCCCTCGTCGGCGCCGAGCATGATGTTGAGGTTCTGCACGGCCTGGCCCGACGCGCCCTTGCCGAGGTTGTCGATCAATCCCATGACCACCGCCTGGCCGGCGTCGGCGTTGGCGAAGACGTGGACGCGGAGCTCGTTGGTGCCGTTGACGCCTTCGGGCTCGAGGCGCGCCATCTCGGCGGTCTCGGCCAGCGCCGGCACGGAAACGAAGCGGCTTGCGGCGTAGTGATCGGCGAGCGCCGCGTGGATCTCGGCCGCCTTGGGCGCGCCCGGCAGGGCCCAGAGCTGCAGCGGCACCTGGACGATCATGCCCTGGGCGTAGTGGCCGACGCTGGGCACGAACAGGGGCGCGTGGGCGAGCCCCGACCAGCGCGTGATCTCGGGCACGTGCTTGTGCTTGAGGCCGAGCCCGTAGGCGAAGAACGGCGTTCCGGCGTCGGCGCCGCCTGTCTCCTCGAAGGCGGCGATCATCTGCTTGCCGCCGCCGGAATAGCCCGAGACCGCGTTGATCGTCACCGGGTGGTCGGCCGGCAGCAATCCGCCGGCGATCAACGGGTGCAGGATCGCCACCGAGGTCAGCGCGTAGCAGCCCGGGTTGGCGACCCGCTTGGCGGCCCGGATGGCCGCGTGCTGGCCGGCGTCGTATTCGGGGAACCCGTAGGTCCAGCCCTCGGCGACCCGGTGCGCCGTCGAGGCGTCGATCACCTTGACGTCCGGGTTGTCGATCATCCCGACGGCGTCTATCGCCGCCGCGTCGGGCAGGCACAGGATCGCCGCGTCGGCGGCGTTCAGCATGGCCCGGCGCCGTTCCGGGTCCTTGCGCTCGGCCTCGGCCAGGCGCAGGAGCTCGAGATCGCCGCGGCCGTCGAGCCGCTGGCGGATCTGCAGTCCCGTGGTGCCGACGTCGCCGTCGATGAAAACCTTGGCGGTCATGATCTCGGTGCCTCGCTTCGTTCGCCGGCCCGGCCGGCGCCCGTGCTATAGCGTCCCCGGCGCCCGATCTCAACGCTTAAAGCGCCGGCGAAGCGGCGGAGGTTGAATTCGCCGCCGCCCGGCCCCCATATGAACGGACGCGCAACCCGGAGACACGATCATGACCACCAGCCCCGGCTTCGCCAGGAAACCCGACTACCCGCTCACCATCCAGCCGGCCGGGCGCGCCGTCAGCGTGCGCCTGAACGGACAGGTGATCGCCAGTTCGGAGAACGCGTTGGAGATGCGCGAGGCCGACTACCCGCCGGTCCTCTACTTCCCGCCCGAAGACGTCGACATGGCGGCCGCGGCGCGGACCGAGACCACCAGCTTCTGCCCGTTCAAGGGCGAGGCCAGCTACTGGCGGTTCGACGACGCCGCCGACGTCGCCTGGAGCTACGAGGCGCCCTTTGACGAGGTCGCCGGGATCGCCGGCCACCTCGCCTTCTACCCCGACCGGGTCGACGCGATCGATTGAGCGGCGGCCGGAAAAACCGGCCGGTCAGTTGTAGTTCACGGTGATGGAATAGGACCCGGTGTAGGACCCACCGGCCTGATTGGCGCCGACGTTCAGCGTCGCGCCGACGTTGACCTCTCGCGACCCGCCGCCGCCCAGGGACGGCGCCGCGCCCGCGTCATGGTTGAAGCCGTTGACGGTCATCGTGTTGGCGCCGTTCGAAAGCGTCGCGCTGCTGGGCAGCGTGATGCCGAAGGCGGCGCCGCCGTCGCCGGTGACCGAGAAGACGCCCTGGGAAACCGCGACGCCCGGCAATTCGGTGATATTCGTCGACGTCGTCGTGCCGCTGGTGCTGACGGTCAGCGTGCCGCTGAACGACGACGGGGACAAATGACCGAAATTCAGCGACGTCGTCTCCGAAACGGCGATCGGCGCGACGATCGCCGCCGACGCCGTCGCCGACGCGCCGTCGCTGTCCGTCGAGGTCTGATCGAGGACATCGACGATCAAGTCACCGCCCAAACCCGATTGCGGCGCCTGGTTCGTCGGCACGCTCAACCGGCCGCCGACATAAAAGGTAAGTTTTCCGGAGCCGTCCAACTGGGCGGGGTTGGCGACGTCCGTCGCCAGGTTGTCGACGGTCAGGGTGACGCCGCTCTTGGAAATGGTGAACGACGCCGGCAGGGTGATCGTGACGAGACCCGACGGCGTGCCGCCGGAGACCGTGAACCGCGCCCGGGCGACCGTGCCGCCGAAATCGAAGATGCTGCCGGTGATCGTCTTGGTGTCGGAACCGGTGCTGATCGTGGCCGTGCCGGACCCTTCGACGCTCGACGCGATGGTGCCGAAATTCATGTTGTCGCCGCGCCTCACCGAGAACTTGGCCTCCACGGCGGTGGTGAAGAGGCAAACCAGCAAGAACAGCGCCGGCGTCAAGAATTGAACGCGCCGCTTCCCGTACCCCACAATCGCTTGTCAATGTTTTGTCAATGAACAAAAAAGGGGATGCGAAACCGCATCCCCTTGAAAAACAACAGATTTTTCTGTTTGAATATTAACGCTTCGAGAACTGGAAGCTGCGGCGCGCCTTGCGGCGGCCGTACTTCTTACGCTCGACGACGCGCGAATCGCGGGTCAGGAAGCCTTCCTTCTTCAGCACCGGGCGCAGCGACGGCTCGTAGAGCGTCAGCGCCTTGGAGATGCCGTGGCGCACGGCGCCGGCCTGGCCCGAGAGCCCGCCGCCCTTGACCGTGCACATGACGTCGTACTGGCCGTTGCGGTCGGCGACGTCGAAGGGCTGGTTCAAGAGCATGCGCAGCACCGGACGGGCGAAGTAGCGCTCGACGTCGCGGCCGTTGACGGTGATCGTGCCGGCGCCGGGCTTGATCCAGACGCGGGCGACCGCGTCCTTGCGCTTGCCGGTCGCGTAGGAGCGGCCGTGCTCGTCGATCTGCGGTTCGGCCGGCCCGGCGTCGGCGGGAGCCTCGGCCGGGGTCTCGTCGGATGCCTCGGGCGCGGCCTCGGCCGGCGCGTCTGCGGCCGCCTGGGCGTCTTCCATGGCGTCCTTCAGGTTCTCGAGGGTTACGGGTTCCTCGGCCATATCTTAGGCGCTCCTCTTGTTCTTCGGGTTCATGGCGGCGACGTCCAGGGATTCCGGCTGCTGCGCCTCGTGCGGGTGCTCGGCGCCGGCGTAGACGTGCAGTTTCTTCATCTGCTGGCGGCCCAGCTTGTTGCGGCTGATCATCCGCTCGACGGCCTTCTCGACCACCCGCTCAGGGTGGCTGCCGTCGAGGATGGCGCCGGCGGTGCGGCTCTTGATGCCGCCCGGATAGCCGGTGTGCCAGTGGTAGGTCTTGTCGGCGCGCTTGTTGCCGGTGAGCTTGACCTTCTCCGCGTTGACGACGATGACGTTGTCGCCGCAGTCGATGTGCGGGGTGAAGGTCGGCTTGTGCTTGCCACGGAGCCGGGTCGCGATCACGCTCGCCAGGCGGCCCAGCACCAGGCCGTCGGCGTCAATCACGTACCACTTGCGCTCGACGTCGGCGGGTTTCGCGGAATAGGTCTTCATGCCGTCCTCTCAGTCTGTCACTGCCGAAGCCCCGGAGACCTCTCCCGGCTTCGAGGCGGCGGAGTATGCCAGCAAAATCTGGCAAGTCAACCCGACTTTTGGACGACATTACAAGGTGTTATGAAAACGGTATTATAATACCGCAAACTATTCCTGGGGCAGCGCGTAGGTCCCGGTCGCCTGCGCCACGGGATCGTCCTGGCCGTCCGAGTAGACGCTGACGTCGATCACCGCGAGACGCCGGCCGAGCTTCAGCATCTTCGCCTCGGCGACCAGGTCGCCGGGCTTCGGGCGGCGTAGGAAATTGATGTTCAGGTTGGAGGTCACGGCCATCCGCATGGCGCCGTCCGCGCCGAGGATGGCGGCGTACATGGCGACGTCGGCGAGCGCGAACATCATCGGCCCGGAGATCGTGCCGCCGGGCCTGAGCATGGTCTCGTCGAACGGCAGCCGGACCCGGGCGGCGCCGCCGCCGAGCGCCTCGGCGACGAAGCCCATGTCCTTGGACCAGGTGATTTCGGTGGCCAGCAGGTGATTGAAGCCGTCGGCGTCGAGACCGCTCATCAGGCCCCCTGCCCTCAGGCGACCAGCCGGCCGTCGGGCATGCGGACCCGGAAGTCGTAGCCCTGGCGGCGGTACTCGTCGCCCAGCGTCCGGAGGTAGTCGGTGTCGACGGCGCCGCGCGCCAGCGGCCCGTAGAGCTCGTTGCCGATGGCCGTCAGCTTGAACGCGGGGAAGGTGAACAGCGTGCTTTCCGGGTGCCGGACGACCAGGTCGGCGCCCTCGAAATCGAAGGTCAGCCCCTTGGTCGGCGCGTAGAAGGTGACGCTCAGGTCCTCGGGCTCCTGCAGCAGGCCGAGGGCCTGCAGCCGCACCACGTCGCGGTCGGTGAGCCCGAAATCGTCGAACTCGAGCCGGGTGCCGATCTTCAGCAGGTAGCCGGTGGGGAAGATCAGCCGGCCGGCCCGCTTCCAGGTATCGAGGTCGTCGGCGGTCATCTTCGCCAGGCCGTCGAGGGCCTGGACGCTGAAGGTGCCGGGCTCGCGGGCCTCGCGGGCCAGGACCTGGCCCCAGATCTCCTGCATCAGCGGATTGCCGATGTCCTGGACGTGGTCGATCAGGCGCACCATCCAGTCCTCGTCGATGACCGCCGCGTCGTCGCCTTCCGGCCGGTAGCCGGCGGCCTCGAAGGCGGCCGCCGCGACCGCCTCGATGTTGCGCTGACGGCGCATCTCCAGGGCGACGAGCCGGTGGTTCAGGCGGTCGCGCATGCCGCCCTCGTCGCCCTCGTCGCCGCCGAGGGGCGCGTAATCGCCGCCCAGCAGCCGGCCCATGGACTCGGCGATGCGCCGCGCCGTTTCCGAGGGATCCTTGCCGTCGTCGCTGTCACTCATGGCGTTGCCTTCAACTTCCTCCGGCCCTACCGCATTATTCGGGCTCGCGGGCCCGCCGGCAAGGGCCTCCGCGCCTTTTCCCGGCCGCTGACCGGGCCGGCGCCGGCGCGCCCTGGAAACTCCTTGCCTTCCAAGGCCCGACGAAACAACATGCCGGGCAGGACATTTCTGGCCGGAGCGGACCGATGACCGATACGTCCTTGCCCAACGAACCGCTGCTGCTGCGCGAAGATTCGGGCGGCACCGCGACCTTGACGCTGAACCGGGGCGCCAAGTTCAACGCCCTCTCGACGGCCTTGATGAGCGCCATCCAGGCCGAGCTGACGGTCATCGCCGAGGACCCGGCGATCCGCGTCGTCGTCATCGCCGCCAAGGGCAAGGCCTTCTGCGCCGGCCACGACCTCAACGAGATGCGCGCCGACCCCGGCCCCGAGTCCATGCGCGCCCTGTTCAGCCAGTGCAGCGCCATGATGACCCAGTTGACCCGCATCCCGCAGCCGGTGATCGCCCGGGTCCACGGCATGGCGACGGCGGCGGGCTGCCAACTCGTCGCGCAATGCGACCTCGCCGTCGCCGTCGAGGAGGCCACCTTCGCCACCTCGGGCGTCAACGTCGGCCTGTTCTGCTCGACGCCGATGGTCGCGGTGACCCGCAACCTGCCGCGCAAGCAGGCCATGGAGATGCTGATGACCGGCGAGTTCATCGACGCCGAGACGGCGCTCCGGTACGGCCTCGTCAACCGGGTCGTGCCGGCGCGCGAATTGGACGCCGCGATCGCCGAGCTGGCCGGCAAGATCACCAACAAGTCGCCGGTCGCCGTGGCCCGTGGCAAACAGCTCTTCTACACCCAGCTGGAGGAAGGCCTGGAAGCCGCCTACGCGCGCGCCACCGGCGTCATCGCCGACAACATGCAGGACCAGGATACCCGCGCCGGCATCGACGCCTTCGTCGAGAAACGGCCGATGCCGGACTGGAAGGGCAAGTGAACCCGCCGAGCCCGCCGCCGCCGCTGGTCTACGCCGACGCCGAGATCGAGGCCATCCTGCGCGGCGTCCGGACCATCGCCATGGTCGGCGCCAGCGGCAACTGGGTCAGGCCGTCGAACTTCGCCATGAAGTACCTGCAGGGCAAGGGGTTCCGCGTGATCCCCATCAATCCGGGCAAGGCCGGCGACGAGATCTGCGGCGAGACCTGCTACGCCAGCCTCGAAGACGTGCCCGGCCCCGTCGACATGGTCGACATCTTCCGCGGCTCCGAGGCCGCCGGCGGCATCGTCGACGAGGTGCTGGCGCTGGCCGCCGACAAGGGGGTGCGGGTGATCTGGATGCAGCTCGGCGTGCGCAACGACGCCGCCGCCGGGCGGGCCGAGGCGGCCGGGCTCCAGGTGGTCATGGACCGCTGCCCGAAGATCGAGTACGGGCGGCTGTTCGGCGAGTTGAGCTGGAGCGGCGTCAATTCCGGGATCATCTCGTCGAAACGCAGGCGGGTCGGCTGATGGGCGACGACAGCAAACGCGACGCGCCGCCCGAGTTCGGCTTCGAGACCCGGACCATCCACGCCGGCGCCCGGCCCGACCCGGTGACCGGCGCGCGCTCGACGCCGATCTACCAGACCACCTCCTACGTCTTCGACGACGTCGAGCACGCCTCCGACCTGTTCAACCTGCAGACCTTCGGCTTCATCTACTCGCGGCTCACCAACCCGACGGTCGCGGTGCTGGAGGAGCGCGTCGCCAACCTGGAGGACGGCCGCGCCGCGGTCTGCGCGGCGTCGGGCCACGCGGCCCAGTTCCTGGCCTTCTTCTCGCTCTTGGACCCGGGCGACGAGTTCGTCGCGTCGCGCAACCTCTACGGCGGCTCGATCACCCAGTTCGGGATCAGCTTCGAGCGCTTGGGCTGGCACTGCCACTTCGTCGATCCCGCCGACCCGGAGAACTTCCGCCGGGCGCTGACGCCGAAGACCAAGGCGATCTTCATCGAGGTCCTGGCCAATCCCGGCGGCGTCGTCGTCGACGTCGAGGCCGTCGCCACCATCGCCCGCGACGCCGGCGTCCCGCTGATCGTCGACAACACCCTGGCGACGCCGTACCTCTGCCAGCCCTTCCACTGGGGCGCCGACCTGATCGTCCATTCGACCACCAAGTTCCTGTCCGGCCACGGCACGTCGCTGGGCGGCGCGCTGGTCGAGTCGGGCCGCTTCGACTGGTTCCGGGACGGCAAGTTCCCGACCATGACCGAGCCCGACCCGGCCTACCACGGCCTGACCTTCGCCGAGACCTTCGGCGACTTCGGCTTCACCACCAAGGCCCGGGCCGTGGGCCTGCGCGACTTCGGCGCCTGCATGTCGCCGCAGAACGCGTTCCTGACGATCACCGGGCTGGAGACCCTGCACCTGCGCATGGAGCGCCACGTCCAGAACGCCCAGGCCGTCGCCGAGTTCCTCGACGGCCACCCGAAGGTCTCGTGGATCACCTACGCGGGATTGCCGTCGAGCCCCTATTACGATCTGGCGAAGAAATACCTGCCGAAGGGCGCCGGCGCGGTCTTCACCTTCGGCGTCAGGGACGGCTTCGAGGGCGGCGTCCGATTGGTCGAGAACGTCAACCTGTTCTCGCACCTGGCCAACGTCGGCGACACCCGCTCGCTGATCCTGCACCCGGCCTCGACGACGCACCGCCAGCTCTCCGACGAGCAGCGCGCCGCCGCCGGCGCCGGCGCCGACGTGATCCGGCTCTCCATCGGCCTGGAAACCGCCGACGACCTCATCCGCGACCTCGACGAGGCCCTGGCCAAGAGCTAGGCGGCGGCCCGCTCAATCGTAATTGGAAACCTCGACCAAATTGCCGTCCGGATCGCGGAAGTAGACCGACGTGATCGGCCCGGTGGCGCCGGTCTTCGGGGTCGGGCCGAGGATCACCTCGACGCCCGAGGCCGCCAGGTGCGCCTCGACCTCGGCGATCGGCGTCTCGGTGATCAGGCAGAGGTCGCCCGACCCGGCCTTCGGGTTTTGGGCGCAGGGGTCGTACTCGTTGCCGGCCGGGTGCAGGTTGATCTTCTGGCGGCCGAAGGAAAGCGCGGTGCGCCCGCCCGCGAACGTCACCCTCTCCATGCCGAGCACGCGGCCGTAGAATTCGCAGGTGGCGTCGATGTCGGCGACGGTCAGCACCATGTGATCGAGGCGGTCGATGACGATCGGCGAGGTCATGGCGGAAACTCCCTTCCCTATTCGGCCGGCTGCGGGGCGGCGCGTTCGCGGGGCAGCATCAGGATGGCGCCGGCGCCGAGCGCCGCGAAGCCCGCGAGGGTCGCGAATACCCAGAAGAAGCCGCCGGTGAAGTCGTAAATCGCGCCCTCCAGGTAGACGCCGAGGCTGGCGAAACCGATGGCGACGACGAACTTGAGGCCGTAGATGAGGGCGCGGCGGTGCGGCGGCGTGTAGCGCGCGATCAGCACGTTCTCCACCGGCAGCCCCGCCGTGTTGACGCCGACCATGAAGATGGCGAGGACGACCAGCAGCCCGCCGCCGAGCATGCTGGCCGCGGCGAGCAGCGGGATTTGGATCAGGTAGGCGAGCAGGTAGACCTGGCGGGCCGGATAGAGGTCGGCCAAGCGTCCGCCGATCACCTGCATGACCCCGGCCGTCACGTAGACCAGCGCGACCAGATAGGAGACGGTCATCACCCCGCTGGCGCCGCCGGCGCCGACGTCCGAGAAGTCGAGCGCGAAGGCCTTCGGCAGCGCCGGGTTGGTGGCGTTGAAGATGATCCCGCCGGACATCATGGTGACGATCAGCACCAGATAGACCCGCAGCGTGTCGGCGCGGCTCACCGGCGGCGGCGGCGGCCGGCGGTCCCGCTTGCTCTCGACGATGACGCCGCGCGCGATCAGGAAGGCGAAGACCAGCCCGGTGACGACGATCACCGCGCCCGGCGCCAGGTACGCGGCACGCCAGCCGTGCACCTGGATGAGCCAGCCGGCCAGCACCGCGCCGATGGCCGGGCCGAGGTTGCCGAAGACGCCGTTGATGCCGAGCACCGTGCCCATGTTGACCGAGATGCGGACCAGCCAGGCGATGCCGACGGGGTGATAGATGGAGGCGAAGAAGCCGGTGACGCCCAGCCAGATGGCCATGTCCAGCGGCGTCTCGGCGAGCCCAGTCATGATCATCCCGGCGCCGGTGCCGAGGAAGTAGACGGCCATCATGCCGACCGCCGACCACTTATCGCCGAGCCAGCCGGCCAAGGGCGCGGCGAACCCGAACAGCGCGTTGCCGACGACGATCAGCGACACCGTCTCGCCGTGGCTCAAGCCCATCTCGCGCTCCAGGGCCAAGGGCACCAGGGTGAAGAAGATCGGCGCGAACAGGTGCGAATAGGTGTGGCCGATGCAGGCGAAGCCCATGGCCAGGCGGGGCGGCGTCTCCATCGGCGTCGCGGCGCTCATGGTCCCGTCCCCTCGGCGCCCGCCATGCGGGCCACGGTGGCGCGGTAGGCGTCGGCGATGGCGTCCTCCTCGGCGTGGCGGCCGTCGCGGATCACCCAGCGGCCGCCGGTCATGACGTGGCGCACCGGATTGGCGTTGCCGCTGAAGATCCAGCTGTCGATGAGCGCATCGCCGGCGCGGCCGGCGAGTTGCGGGTGGTCGGTGTCGAGCACCACCAGATCGGCCCGGCGGCCCGGCGCCAGGGCGCCGATGGGCCGGCCCAGCGCCCGGGCGCCGCCGGAGAGCGCGTCCGTGAGCAGCCGCGCCCCGGTGGCGCCGCCGTGGCCCGGCGCGGCGACGTTGCGCGAACGCGTCGCCAGGCGCTGGCCGTATTCGAGCCAGCGCAGCTCCTCGACGGCGCTGACCGAGACATGGCTGTCGGACCCGATGCCCCAGGCGCCGCCGGCGCCGAGATAGTCGGCCAACGGGAACAGGCCGTCGCCCAGGTTGGCCTCGGTGGTCGGGCAGAGCCCGGCGACGGCGCCGCTCACCGCCAGCCCCCGGGTCTCGGCGATATCGAGATGGGTCGCGTGGACCAGGCACCAGCGCGCGTCGACGCCGGCGTGCTCGAGCAGCCAGGCGACGGGCCGGGCGCCGGTCTCGCGGACGTGCTCGTCGACGTCCTTGACCTGCTCGGCGGCGTGAATGTGGATCGGCGCCGCCGCGTCGAGGCCGGCGAAGCCGTCCAGCGCCGCCTTGAGCTCGGCCGCCGGCACCTGGCGGACGCTGTGCGGCGCGATGCCGACGCGGACGTCGGCGTCGCCGGCGTAGGCGCCGATCAGGCCGCCGACCAGCTCGAGAAACCGATCGACCTCGAGAATGTAACGCCGCTGGCCCGGGTTCGGCTGGGCGCCGCCGTAGCCGCCGACGGAATAGAGCACCGGCAGCATGGTCATGCCGATGCCGGCCCGCTTCGCCGCCCGCACCGCGCGGTGCGCCATCTCGCCCGGGTCCGCGTAGGCGGCGCCCACCGGGTCCAGATGCAGGTAGTGGAACTCACCCACCGCCGTGTAGCCGGCTTTCAGCATCTCCACGTAGAGCTGCGCCGCGATCGCTTCGTGGTCGTCGGGGCCGAGCCGGGTGACGAACCCGTGCATGACCTCGCGCCAGGTCCAGAAGCTGTCGCCGGCGGCGTCGCCGTCGGCCGAATGGCGGCGTTCCGTGAGGCCGGCGGCGGCGCGCTGGAAGGCATGGGAATGGAGGTTCGGCATCCCCGGCAGGACCGCGCCGGCGACCCGCTCGGCGCCGTCCTCGTCGGCGCCCGGCTCGACGGACACCAGATCGCCGGCGGCGTCGAGGCCGAGGCGCACCGCATCGGCCCAGCCACCGGGCAACAGCGCGCGCGCGCACCAGAGGTATCTTTCCGCGGTCTCGTTCATGGCATCACATTATTCGGTTTGGCGGGGCGAGAACACCGGGACGGAAAAACCGGGCAAGAAAAACGGGACCCAAGGGTCCCGCAGTTTGTTGCCAGTAGAGTGGGTCCCAACAGCCGGACGTCCTTGCGTTGCCGTCGAATGCCACCGGTTGGCGACTCAGGGATTGATGATCTCTCACTGTACCCGGTTCGCGCCCCCGGGGGTCCACGCCATGCGGCAAAATATTTATGAATTTTGTTCATCGCCGGACACCTCGGGACGAGGCGGGGCCACAGTGAAAAAAACCGGAGCCCGTGGGCCCCGCAAGTCTGTTGCCCGTGGTGTTGGTCGTTCTCAGCCGGCGACGCACTTGCCGGTGCCGTCGAATTCCATGGTGCGGCCGCTCAGGGGTACGTGCACCGGCACCTTCGCCGCCTTCATGAAGGTGTCCAGGCGGGTCCCGGCGACGACCTTGCCGCCCTTCGTCGAGACCTGGTTGGCGTGCGACGCGATCACCGCGTTCGGCCGCACCAGATCGTTGATCACGTAGGCCGCTTCGTTGGGCCCGGTGGTGAAGGTATCGCCGATGTTCATGACCACCAGTTTGGCTTGGTAATGACGGCGGACGACCATGTCCTGCTCGGCGGTGATCCCGGTGTCGCCGGACAAATAGACGGCCAAGCCGTTCGAGAAGGTCGCCACATAGCCGGTCGGCGGACCGGCGTAGGCGGTCAGTCCGGCAGCCTTCAGCGCGTCGCCCAGGCTGCCGCCGATGAAGGCGGCGTTGACACCGTTGGAATGGGCCGCCGGCACCGTGGTCAGGGTGACGCCGCCGATTTTCCTCGACGCGCCGAAGCGGACCAGTTGCGAATCCTTCGGGTTGCCGCCCAGCGTCTTCAGCTTGGCGGCGAAGAAGCGCGGCATTTCACTGCCGGTGACGATCTTCGCGTTCTTGGTCCGAGCGATGTTGACCGTATTGGTGATCGCCGGGACCTTGACGCTCATGTCCGGCTGAGCGCAGGTGCCGGCGCCGACGGCTGGAATGTGCCTGTCACCGACGTGGTCGCCGTGCATGTGACTGACCAGGATCGCATCGATCTTGCCGAGCCGCGGGTCCTCCGGCCCGGCGACGGTCCGACCGGCGTCGTACAACAGCCGTGTGCCGTCCGGATCCTCCAGGATCATCGCCCTGTCGTAGCGGCAGAACTCGCCGTCGTGGCTGCCGAGCGGCGTGATCTTGACGTTTGCGGCGGCGACCGGCGTCGCGGCCACGGCCAGCACGGCCGCCAGGGCCGTCATGTTCAATCGTGTCGGCATTGTCGATCCTCCCATACCAATGCGCCGGAAACAGCGGCCTAGCCGGTGCGGGCGAGGCGCCCGTCCGGCGGGTCCTTACGCTCGTGATAGCCGACCGCCAAGGGATGGCAGGCCGGCGCAAGGCCGTCGACGAAGGCTTCGTCGGCGGCGGTGAATTCGTGGCGCAGCGCGCCGAGATAGCCCTTCCACTGGGCCAGTGTCCGGGGTCCGGCGATGGCCGCGCCAACGACGCCGTTGTTGAGCACCCAATTGAACGCGAACTGCCCCGGCGTCATGCCGCGTCCCTCGGCGTAGGTCTTGATCTTGGCGGCGATGCCGAGCGCCCGTCGGTTGAAGACGTCGGCGTAGGTGGCGGCGAAGGACTTGCCCTTGATGGCGTCCTCGGCGGCGGCGACATCGGTGCCGAACTTGCCGGTAAGGACGCCCCGGGCCAAGGGGCTGTAGGGAACCGCGCCGATTCCGTACTCGTCACAGGCCGGCAGGTACTCGAACTCGGCGACCCGGTAGAGCGCGTTGTAATAGGGCTGGGCAACGATCGGCGCCGGCACGCCGAGGGTCTCGGCGAGATGCACCATGGCCGGGATCTTCCAGGCGCGGAAGTTGGAGAAGCCCCAGTAGCGGACCTTGCCGGCGCGGATCAGATCGCCCATCGCCTGCAGCGTCTCCTCCAACGGCGTGCCCGGGTCGGCCCGGTGCAGGTAGTAGATGTCCAGGTAATCGGTGCCGAGCCGCTTGAGGCTGCCATCGATGGCATCGAACATCCAGGCACGCGACAGGCCGCGCTGGTTGGGACCGTCGCCGATGGGCTTGCTGCCGAGCTTGCTGGCCAGCACCCAGTCGGCGCGGTCGCGCCGGATCAACTTTCCCAGGACCTGCTCGGAACGGCCCATGGCGTAGGATTCGGCGGTATCGATGAAATTGACGCCGGCGTCCCGGGCGGAACCGACGATACGGGCCGCGGCGGCGTCGCTGGTACGGTCGCCGAACGACATGACGCCGAGACAGATCGGTGAAACCTTGAGGCCGCTTTGGCCCAACCGAACGTAATCCATGAACCGTCCTCCCACCGGCGTTCCGGGTCGCCGGCCGCAGTCTCGTTGATGCTTCGCCGCGGCTCACTTCCTTCACTCTAAAACGTCCCGGAAGGCGCCGTCTTACGCCGCCTCGGCATAAGATTTATGAATTTTGTTCATCGCCGATATGTGCACAATGTCGGTTCGCAAACGCCGGATTTCGGCGGAAAATTCAGGGGAGACAGGGGCGTGGCCCAGATCAACATCCAGTTCACCTTATTCTCGGCGTTCTATTCGCCGCTCATCTCGACCATGTCCGGGGGATTCCTCGCCGAGGAGGGCCTGGAACCCAACTGGTCGGTGTCGCCCCCGGAGTTTTCCGCCATCGCGGCGCTGGAAAGCGGCGAGGCCCACGTCATCCAGTCGGCCCTGAGCCAGGGCTTCACCTCGCTGGCCAAGGGCGAGACGCCGACGGCGGTGCATTTCGCCCAGATCAACGAGATGGACGGGTTCTTCCTGACCGGCCGCGAGGCGGACCCGGACTTCACCTGGGACAAGCTCGAAGGCGCCGAGGTCGTCTGCTTCAAGGGCGGCCAGCCGAACGCCATGTTCCGCTACGCCTGCCACAAGGCCGGCATCGACTACGACAAGATCAACGCCATCCATCCGGGCGGCGCCGCCGACATCGACGCCGCGTTCCGCGACGGCCAGGGCGCCTACGTGCAGCAGCAGGGCCCGTTCCCGCAGCAGCTACAGAAGGACGGCGTCGGCCACATCGTCGCCCAGGTGGGGCCGAAGATCGGACCCTGCGGCTTCTCCAGCCTGGCGGCGACCCGCGAGTGGCTAGCCACCGACATGGCCAAGGCGTTCATGCGCGCCTACCGCAAGACCCGTGTCTACATGAACGAAACGCCGGCCGCCGAGATCGCGCGGGCCGAGAAATCCTATTTCCCGGACATCGACGAGGACGTCCTCGCCGATTGCATCGCCACCTACCAGCGGCTCGGTTGCTGGACCCCGCACGTGGAGATCACCCGGCCCGCATACGACGTCATCCTCGACGTGTTCGAGCACTTCGGCACGCTCAAGGAACGCTACGACTACGATCAGGTCTGCGTGGCGCCGCCGGAAGGCTGAGCGGGGCGGCTCAGCCCGCCAGGTCGGCCTTCAGCTTCGGCCAGTTGGCGTCGCCCTGGCGGATCAGCTTCGGAATGCCGCCGGCCTCCCATTGCGCCTGCACGCCCTTCGAATAGTTCAGGTAGAGCTTGCCGTCGACGATCTTCCAGGCCTCGGGAACGGTGGACGCCGTGTAGCCCTGGCTCACGGCCCAGGCGCAGTAGCCGCCGTACTGCGGCGCGAACTTCGCCGGCTCGGCGGCGAACCTGTCCCGGTTCTGAGCACTGGCGAAGCGCCAGGTCGCGCCGTTCCACTTGTGGGTGAACTCGCTCTTGCCCTCGACGGGCTTGCCTTCGGTGAAATACGCGACCGGGTCGTAACCCCGGATCGCCGTGCCCCACGAAGTGAAGACCACGCCGCCGGCCGCCGCCGGCGCCGCCTGCAGGGCCAACATCAGCGCCACCACGAACGCCAGGGCCGAACGGGTCCAGAGGGTGTTGAGATTGACGGTCATTGCCAGTGCCTTCTCCGATTGCCAGAAATTCCGGCCGGCACCATACCCGGTCCGGCGCCGGACGCGGCGTCACATTCTATCACATGAAAGTGTGGCCGGCGTCATCGCGCGCCGGGCCGGTCCCGTTCAGATGCCGCTGCCGTCGGCGCGCACCAGGACGCAGCCGTCGATCCGCCAGGCGCCGCCGACCCGCACCATGGGATAGAGGGCGAAGACGGTGTCGCCGTCGGCGCCCTCGACCAGGACCCGCTGCACCGGCCGGCCCTGGCGGTCGGGCCGGACCTCCAGGAAGACCAGCCGCTTCGGCCGGTAGACGGGCCGGTAGGCGGCGGCGACCATGCTGAGGAAGGTCTCCGGGTCGCCGAACTGGCGCTGGATCGCCGGCGAGGCGAGACCGAAGGCCGCCACCGCGTCGTCCTGGCGGAAGGCCTCGATCTGGGCGCGGATCAGGGTTTCGAAGCGCGCTGGATCGGCCGCCGCCGGCGGCGCCGCGAGGCCCAGCGCCAGCCAGCCGGCCAACAGGAACACGAATAGATGAATACGCCGCGCCATCGCCGACATCCTGAACCGTTCAGCGGTGCGAATCGTAGAGCCAACGCGGCGCCGGGATCAAGCCGCGGCCGGCGGCGGCTCAGGCGTGGTAGCTCTGGACGTTCTCGTAGGCGGCGCGGGAGCGCTGCAGGTTATGGCGGATGGAGCGGGTTTCCTCGGCCAGGTCGCGCGCCGCGCGGCTTTCCATGCGGGTCGCCACCATGCGGTCCTCGACCCGGCTGAGCCGGTTCTCCAGATCGCCGAGCCGCGCGTTGGTCTCGGCCAGGCGGGCCTTCAGGGCGCGGACGTGCGGGCGCACCATGGCGTCGCCGCGCCCGTCGATGCGCTTGATGGCCTCGACGGTGAACCAGATCGAAGCCAATCCCATGACGAATCCGAGTGTTCCGAGGACGCCGCCCATGACGCGAAGAGCCCTATCTCGTAATTGCAGATTCTCGAACTAATAGACCAAACCGGTAAACGCTTGGTAAACGCCGGCGCCGGCGGCGCCGCTCAGCTATGGGTCTGTTCGAGCGCCGCGCGGGCCCGGGAGACCGTCCGGTCGAGGTAATCGGCGGTCATCTGGGCGCCGACCTGCCAGGGCACCGGCTCGACCTTGAGCTCGGGGCGGGGCGGCGTGGCCTTCGTGTCCGCCGGGGCCGCAGGTTCGGCCGCGGCCGGGGTTTCCAAGGCCTGCAACGCCGAGAGCAGCTGCGCGGTCAGGAATTCCTCGCGGATACCCTCGCCCCGGGCGCGGCCGAGGTCCGGTGGCCGGGCCGCGTCGGGCGCCGGCGCGGGCGGCTGTTCCGGCGCCGGCGCGGCCTCGCGCCCGGCGAACATGTCCTCGACGCGCGTCAGCGCCCGGTCGACGGCGCCGTCGACGAAATCCCGGCGGATCATGACGCCGTCGTCGCGGCTCATCAGCGCGACGCCGTCGAACACCGGCGGCACGTCGCTCGCCGCCTCCAGCGGCGGCTCGGCGAGTATCGCCGGTTCGGCCGGCGCCGCGTCATCCGCCGGCCGGGCACGCCGCAGGCGTTCGCCGAAAAACGCCGCGACCAGGGCGCGCCCGTCGCCGGGCGCCGCGTCGGTGTCCGGCGCCTCTTGCGACGCATCGGTGTCCGGCGCCTCTCGCGCCGGGGCCGCCGCAACGTCGCCGCCGTCGGTCACGCGGCGCAGCGCCGCCTCGACCTCGCCGGCGCTGAAGACGTCGCCCTCCGGCGCGGCCGGCGCCGTCGAGGACCACCAGGTCGTCCCAGCCGGCCTCGTCGAAATCGAGGTGCGAGAACGAGTCCGGCCAATCGGCGCCGCCCGCCGGCGCCTCGCCGCGGATGTAGCGGCGCAGCGCCACGAACCCGGCCATGACGCCCGGGTCGACGAGGTCCTCGGCCGTCGGCCGGACCACCAGGGGCTTACCCGCCGGTTCCAGCTCGATCCTGCGGCCGTCGCCGTCGAGGATCACCAGATCGGTCCAGACATCGGTCTCGAGGCCGAGGCCGCTGACCGCCGCCGGCACCTCGTCCGGCGCCAGCTCGCCCCTGAGGTAGCGCCGCAACAGGGCGAAGTCGGCGATGATCCCGGGGCCGGCGAGGTCCGCCGGGGCCGGGCGGAGGATCAGCGGACGGCCCGCCGCCGAACCGGGTTCCAGCTCGACGGCGCGGCCGTCGGGGTCGATGACCACGAGGTCGGTCCAGGCGGCGCGGTCCAGGTCCAGGGATTGGAAGGTCGCGGGGTCGTCGCTCGGTCTCGGTTCGCCCCTGAGGAAGCGCCTCAGCGCCGCGAACTCGAGAAGGATGCCGGCGTCGCGGAGATCGCGCGCCGGCGGGCGCAGGATCAACGGCCGGCCGGGCCGGCCGGTGGCGCCGGCCGCCGTTTCCCGGGCGCCGCCGGGCTCACCCCCGTCACCGGCAACGGTCCGGGCGCCGGCCGCGTCGATCACCGCCGCGCCCGTCCAGGACTGGCGCGCGCCGCCGCCGGCCCAGGGCGCGCGGCCGTCCGGATAGCGCACGTGCGGGCCGCCGGCGTCGACCCGGAGTCCGTCGATCTCGGCGAAGGCGAACAGCAGGGCGCCGGCGTCGGCGGCCGCGTAGCGAATGGCGATTTCATCGGGCGCGCGGCCGTCGAAGTCCCAGGCGATGTCGCGGTCCTGCCAGCGGATGCCGTCCGCCGGGTCGGCGTCGGCCGGCGGCGCGACGGTCCAGTCGATGTTGCCGGCGGCGACCTGGTCGCCGTCGACGAACACGCGGTAATGGGGGTCGCCGACCTCGGGCGCGCCGCCCAGGCGCAATCGGATGATGCCGGTCGCGGCGGCGGCGGCCGGAATTGGACTTGCTTCCGGTTCCGGCTCCGGTTCCGGTTCGGGCTCGGGCGCCGCCTTGGGCCTGGGCTGGGCGTTGGCCGCCGGCGCCGGTTCGCGGTTCCACTTGATCGTCGCCCGGGACCGCTCCGGCGGCGGGTCGGCGGGCGCCGCGTCGGCGGGCGTCTTCGTCGCCTTCTCGGGCTGCAGCCGGACCGTCGCGCGGCGCGCCGGCCTCGGTTCCGGCTCCGGCTCGGGTTCCGGCTCAAGCTCGGGTTCTGGTTCCGGCTCGGGTTCCGGTTCAGGCTCGGGCTCCGCCATCATCTCCGACAGATCCTGGAACAAGGTGCGTTCGCCGCGGTCCGGGAAGGCGACGCGGATGCCGCCCATGGCCGAGACCGGCGGGCCGTCCTCGGTCTCCCGGCCGCTGACCTTGACGGTCAGGCCGACGACCCCGCCGGCGCCGTCGGGCGGATTGATGGCGATGACGTCGGGCAGCCCGGCGCCGAAGCGCCAGACCCCGGTGCCGACCTCCTCGGCGCCGTCGATCTCGGCCCCCGGCGGCACGCCGAGAATCTCGACCGCGTCGATGACCGCGAAGGCGACCGTCAGGTCGGCCGGGATCGGCGCGCGGATGCGGAGCCGGCGCTTGCGCAGGTGCGACGTGTCGGGGGCCGTCCGCCAGAGCGTGTCGGCGAACCATCTCTGATTGACCTGGGCGCGTTCCGCCGCCGCGGTGTCGTCCGCGTCAGCCATGGAGAAATCCGTGGGCACTGGCAGCGGAACTCGGCACGGCGCGCGCCCGAGCGGCGTCGCGCGCCTTCGTTTCGATGCCGTCGATCATGCCTCGACCCTTCCTCACAACGTCGGTCAAAAATACGCCGCCGGGGATTGGATGACAACTGATCCGCCGTCTCGCGGCGAAGTGATTTCCCGGTGACCCGGCGCCTCCGGCAGACTGGAGGCGGACAGGACATCGCGAATCGGGAGAATTCCCATGTTGCGGACCCTTGCCGCGCTCTCAGTGGCCGTGCCGATGGCTTTCCCGGCCGCCGCCGAAACCGGCGGACGGGCCGTCGAATCCGACATGGCGACGGCCATCGAGGCCTACGACGGCGGCCGATTCGCCGAGGCCGTCCGGGCCTGGACGCGGGCCGCCCGGCTCGGCAACACCGACGCCATGACGTCGCTCGCCAACATGTACATGCGGGGCGAAGACGTCCGGCCGGACATCCGGCGCGGCGTCGCCTGGTACCGCGAGGCCGCGGCGCGGGGCGATCCGGTCGGGCAACTCAATCTCGGCGAGCTCTATCTTTCCGGCCTGGGCGTCGCGAAGGATCGCGGGCGCGCCTACAAGTGGCTGGCGCTCGCCGGCCGCGCCGGCAACGCCTGGGCCGCGGACCGGGCGGCGCGCCTCGCCGGCCGCATGGATGCCGCCGAGCGCGCCCGCGCCGAACGCCTGGTCGCGACCTGGCGCCGGAAAGCCGATTGAGGCGCGTTTCCCCCCGGACGGCCCTATGGTAGGCTGGCGCCGACCGGGAGGATCCGACAGATGGCTGAAGACCACGACCAAGACGCGATGACGCTGAGCGTTCAGCTCGCCAACCAGATCATCAACATCGCCAACTCACGCATGGAGGAAGGCATGCCGCCGCATGTGATCGCGTCGGGCGTCCGCCACGCGGCGGCGAACTTCTCGGCCTTCGCCCACCACCGCGGCGGCGGCACCGACGACGACCTCGCGCCCATCGTCGAGGACTTCCTGCAGATGTTCGAATACTACCTGCAGCGCCACCAGCCGGGTCAGTCCGGCCAGGGCCAGCAGCCGGCGGGCGGCCTCGGCGCGCTGATCGACCAGGCGAAGAACGAACTCTGATTTTTTTCAGGTAGGGAGAATGGCGACCCCAGCGGGATTCGAACCCGCGTTGCCTGCGTGAAAGGCAGGTGTCCTAGACCTGACTAGACGATGGGGTCGCGTGGGGCGTGTTGGTAAAGCGACCGGACGCAGAAATCAAGGTCAAAAAAGGCGGAAATTTTTTCCGGTTTTCCGCCAAGGTGTCTTTCAACGGGCGCCGAGCGTTTCTAATATCGGCCAGTCCGCAACCGCAGAAGAAAAGGTCTCATCGATGCTGCAAGGCAAGGTTCTCATCGCCCAGGGCGGCGGCCCGACGGCGGTCATCAATCAAAGCCTGGTCGGCGCCGTCCAGGAAGCCCGCCGCCTCGGCGCCGAGGGCGTCTACGGCGCGCTCCACGGGGTCAACGGCATCGTCAACGAGAACCTCGTCGACCTGGCTCAGGAGACGGACGCCAACCTGGAGCGCGTCGCCCAGACGCCGTGCTCGGCGCTCGGCTCGACCCGCGACAAGCCGGACCTCGCCTACTGCCAGGAGATCTTCAAGGTCCTGAAGGCGCACGGCATCGGCACCTTCTTCTACATCGGCGGCAACGATTCCTCGGACGCGCTCCGGATCGTCGCCGAGGAGGCGGCGAAGGCGGACACGCCCATGCGCTGCGTCCACATTCCGAAAACCATCGACAACGACCTGATGGTCAACGACCACACGCCGGGCTTCCCGTCGGCGGCGAAGTTCGTGGCCTCGGCCTTCGCCGGCGTCAACCTGGACAACCGGGCGCTGCCCGGCGTCTACGTGGGCATCGTCATGGGCCGCCACGCCGGCTTCCTGACCGCCGCCTCGGCGCTGGCGCGCAAGTACGCCGACGACGGCCCGCACCTGATCTACCTGCCCGAACGGACCTTCGACATGGACAAGTTCACGACCGACGTGAAGGCCGCCTACGACAAGCACGGGCGCTGCGTCATCGCCGCCTCGGAGGGCATCCACGATTCTGAGGGCACGCCCATCGTCACCAAGCTGGCCAAGGAGGTCGAGAAGGACGCCCACGGCAACGTCCAGCTGTCCGGGACCGGCGCGCTGGCCGACCTGCTGACCGACGCGATCAAGTCGAACACCGACATCAGCCGGGTCCGCGGCGACACCTTCGGCTACCTGCAGCGCTCGTTCCTGGGCTGCGTCTCGGAGATCGACCAGGTCGAGGCCCGCGAGGTCGGCGTCCGCGCCGTGCAGTTCGCCGCCTGGGCCGGCCGCGACGGCACCGTCACCATCCACCGGGTCGGCGATTACGCCGCCGATTACCGCCTGAACGCGCTCGAGGACGTGGCCGCCAAGACCAAGGTCATGGACGACGCCATGATCGACGCCGGCGGCGCCGACGTGACACCCGCCTTCATCGACTACGCCCGGCCCTTGATCGGCGCCGCCGGCGCCGAGGCGTTCCGGCTGCGCGCGCCGGCCGTCGACAAGATCCTGGGGAAATGAGCGGGGCGCGGCGGCGCGCTAGAAATCGCCCTTCCGGCTGAAGCTGAAGATGTAGCTGTAGCCCGACTGGTCGAAACCCAACTTCTCGTAGAGACCGTGCGCCTCCTTGCGGTGGTAGGCGGTCGACACGATGATCTTCGACGTCGTCTCGGAACCGAGGTTGTCGAGCACCCACTGCATCATGATCGTGCCGATGCCGCGGTGGCGGTAGCCGTCCTTGACGACGACCGAATCGATCATCGCCTTGCGTTGCGGCGAGCGGATCAGGTTGTCGTACACGATCACCTGGCAGGTGGCGATGATCCGGCCGTCCAGCTCGCCGATGACGATTTGCCCGAACCGGGGGTTGGCGAGGATGCTGACCAGGGCG
>JAPPPF010000117.1:0-11824 GCA_028817665.1 Magnetovibrio sp.
CCTCCACCCTGAGCCTGCCTCCCCTCCACCCTCATCCTGAGCTTGTCGAAGGATGGGCCCCGACCGTGGCGCCATGGGGCGCCGCGTAAGCGCGGCATATCCCCCGGAAGGAAGCGAGCGACGGGCCTGGACGGCGGCGAAAACAGTATCGGTCGAATTTTCATTCATGAGTCGAACATATCATGAATATTTAGGAAAATCAATCAAAATAATAAAAATTTCCTATAATCATCAATCCCGAACCCGCCCCGCGCGGCTTGCCTGAACCCGCCACCGGTGATTTCCTCGGATCCGACCCTGAGGAGGCCGGCATGGCGAAATCCCCCATCGAATTCTGGTTCGACTTCTCTTCCGGCTACGCCTACTTCGCCGCCATGGCCGTCGACGATTTGGCGGCGCGGCACGGGCGCGAGGTCTCGTGGCGGCCCTACATGCTGGGCGTCGCCTTCAAGAAGACCGGCGTCCGGGGCCTGAGTTCGACGCCGATGAAGTCGGATTACGCGCGCCTGGACTGGGCCCGGCTGGCGCGCCGGACCGGCCTCCCGTTCCAGCCCCCCGCCAACCACCCCATCGTCCAGCTGCCGGCGAGCCGCGCCTACTACTGGGTCGAGGAAACGGCGCCGGAGAAAACCCACGACTTCGGCCGCGCCCTCTTCCACGCCTACTTCGCCGAAGCCCGCGACCTCGCCGACCCGGCCGTCGTCGCCGCCGTCGGCGCCGAGGTGGGCCTGCCGGCGGCCGGGATCGAGGCCGGCCTCGCCAGCGAGCCGATGAAGGCCAAGCTCAAGGCGGCGAGCGACGAGGCGATCTCCAAGAACGTCTTCGGCTCGCCCTTCTTCCTCTGCGACGGCGAGCCCTTCTGGGGCTTCGACCGGATGGACATGCTGGAGGAATGGCTGGAGACGGGGGGCTGGTGAGCGGGCGGCGCCTCTTCCCCCTCCGTCATGCCCGGGCTTGACCCGGGCATCCACGACTTAAACCAACTGATCGTAGAGATCGTCCCAACCGGGGTTCGCTTCGTGGATCAACCGCACCTTCCAGGCCCGGGACCAGTGCTTCATGTTCTTTTCCCGCTGGATGGCGGAATGGATATCGGCGTGACGCTCGGCGAACACCAACCGCTTCAAGCCGTGCTTCTTGGTGAAGCCTTCGACCGCCCCCTCACGATGTTCATGTACCCGGCGCGCCAAGTCGCTCGTCACGCCGACATATAGCGTGCCGTCCCGGCGGTTGGTCATGATGTAAACCCAGGCATCGGCCATGACTTCCATGGTACACGAAGTCGTGGATCACCGGGTCAAGCCCGGTGATGACGAGACTGGGTCAAGCGGCCAGGCAAACTGACCGGATTTCAGCCCCTCCCCGCCGTCATGCCCGGGCTTGACCCGGGCATCCACGACTTAAACCAACCACAACCTCCGTCATGATCGGGCCCGACCCGGGCATGACGTCATTGTATGGCGACTAGCCCGCCGGCACCGCGATCACCGCCAGGTTGTCGCCGGGCCGGGTCAGGCCGGGGAAGTGGCGGCCGGCGAGGAGGCCGTCGGTGGCGGCGCGGTAGACGGCGGGCGCCGCGCCGGTGCGCTCCGTCCGGTGCACCCGGACGATCTCGTCGCCGGCCTTCACCTCGGCGCCCAGATCGGCGCGGTATTCGACCAGTCCCGCGGTCTCCGCGGTGATGAAGCATTCGGGGCCGGGCATGGTCAGCATTTGGCTGGCGCCGACCTCCGGTTCGCCGGCCAGGATGCCGGCGTGCTTCAGGACGTTGGCGACGCCCTTCTTGGCGATGGCGGCGGTCGCGGCGGTGGTCGTGCCGCCGCCGCCGAGCTCGGTGGTGACGAAGGTCTTGCCCATGGCCTCGGCAGCCGTGTCGTACATGCCGGCGGCGTCGAGCTCGCGCATCATCACGCTGTAGGGCGCGTTGAAGGCGCGCATGGCGGCGACGCACCGCGCCTGCTGATCGGCGTCGTCGAGTTCGTGGGCGGCGGCGAAGGGCAGGAATTCCAGGGTCTTGCCGCCGGAATGGATATCCACCACCACGTCGGCCAAGGGCAGCAACGCGGTCTGGAAGTAGTCCGCGACCTTCTCCGTCGCGGTGCCGTCGGCGCGGCCCGGGAAGACGCGGTTCATGTTGCCGCCGTCCAGGGGAGACGTGCGCCTGCCGGCGGCGAAGGCCGGCTGATTCATCGCCGGGACGAGGATCACCCGGCCGCTCACCGCCGCCGGGTCGAGGCTGCGGGCCAGGTCCATCAGCGCGATCGGGCCCTCGTACTCGTCGCCGTGGTTGGCGCCGGTCAAGAGCGCCGTCGGCCCGTCGCCCCGCTTGACCACGCAGATCGGGATCATCACCGCGCCCCAGGCCGCGTCGTCGGTGGAGACGGGCAGCTTCAGGTGGCCGTGCTGGACGCCGTCCTTATCGAATTCGACGCTGGCGGTGATCGGATTCCGAGACATGTCGACCTCACTCCTTGACGAACAGTCGCCGGGGCACGCTGGCCAGGCATTCCGGCGGGCCCTCGGTGATGACCAGGCTCTCGGTGATCTCGAGGCCCCAGTCGTCCATCCACAGCCCGGTCATGAAGTGGAACGTCATGTTCGGCTCCAGCACCGTCGTGTCGCCCATGCGGAAGCTCATGGTCCGCTCGCCCCAGTCGGGCGGGTAGCTGAGGCCGATGGGGTAGCCGGTGCGGCTGTCCTTCTCGATGCCGTGTTTCTTGAGCACACCGAAGAAGGCGGCGGCCACGTCCTCGCAGGTATTACCCGCGCGCGCCTTGTCGAGCCCCGCCTCCAATCCCTCCAACACCGCCTTCTCGGCCTCGACGAGCGCCGGCGGCGGGGTGCCCAGGAACACGGTGCGGCAGAGCGGGCAGTGGTAGCGCCGGTAGACGCCGGCGATCTCGAAGAAGGTCGCCTCGCCGGCCTTCATCGGCTTGTCGTCCCAGGTCAGGTGCGCGGCCGACGCGTCGGCGCCCGACGGCAGCATCGGCACGATCGCCGGGTAGTCGCCGCCGTGGCCGCCGGCGCCGCGGATGGCGGCGTCGTAGATCTCGGCGACAAGGTCGTTCTTCCGGAGCCCCGGCTCGACCTTGTCCAGGATGCGCTCGTGCATGGCCTCGACGATCCGTGCGGCGCGGCGCATGTAGTCGAGCTCGGCGTCCGATTTCACCGCGCGCTGCCAGTTCACCAGCGCGGTGGCGTCGGCGAAGCGGGCGTCGGGGAGGCCCGCCGTCAGTTCGGCGTGGGCGGCGGCGGAGTAGTAATAATTATCCATCTCGACGCCGACGGTCCCGGCACCCCAGCCGCGCTCGGCGATCAAACCAGCCAGCACCTGCATGGGGTGGCGGTCCGGCGACATCACGTAGTCGTCGGGGTAGCCGACGATGTCGGCGTCGGCCATGTAGACGGTGCGCTGGGCCCCGGCGGCGTCCATGCCGCGCCCGAACCACACGGGGTCGCCCGCCATGGCGACGAGCACGCACTGGTGCACGTAGAAGGACCAGCCGTCGTAGCCGGTGAGCCAGGCCATGTTGGAGGGGTCGGTGACGACCACGACGTCGAGGCCGGCGGCGGCCATGGCGGCGCGCGTCTTGGCGAGGCGCCGGGCGTATTCGTCCAGGCCGAACGGCCGGGTGTCGTCGCTGGCGGCCATGATCGTTCCTCCCCCGCTCACGGTGAACCAGCGGCGCCAAATGTCAATCCCGGACCGCCGCCGCGTTGCACCGCTGGCCCGCCTCGGCAATACTCGACCGCATGGGAAGCACGCTGTTCGACAAGATCTGGGACGCCCACGTCATCCACGAGACCGAGGATGGCGACGCGCTCCTCTACATCGACCGCCACCTGATCCACGATCTCCACTACTGGTGCTTCGGCGCCATGAAGGAGAAGGGGCTGGCGATCCGCAACCCCGGCCAGTTGTTCGCGACGCCGGACCACAGCGTGCCGACGACGGTCAGGACCATCGCCGAGATCCCGGAAGGCGAGATGCGCGAGACCGTCGAGGGATTGCAGAATTACGCCGAGGAGTTCGGCATCACCCACTTCCCGATCACCGACGAACGCCACGGCATCGTCCACGTGGTCGGGCCCGAGCAGGGGATCACGCTGCCGGGCCTGGTGCTGGTCTGCGGCGATTCGCACACCTCGACGCACGGCGCCTTGGGCTGCATATCCTTCGGCATCGGCACCACCGAGGTGATGCACGCGCTGGCCACCCAGACGCTCTGGCAGCGCAAGCCCAAGGCCATGCGCGTCAACGTCTCGGGCCGGCTCGGCTTCGGCATCGGCGGCAAGGACGTGATCCTGGCGGTGATCCGCGAGATCTCGGCCGCCGGGGGCGCGGGCTACGCCATCGAGTACGCCGGCCCGGCCATCGAAGCGCTCTCCATGGAGGGCCGCCTGACGATCTGCAACATGACCATCGAGGCGGGCTCGCGGTCCGGCATCATCGCGCCCGACGAGACCGCCATCGATTACGTCCGGGGCCGGCCCTACGCGCCGGAGGGCGCCAAGTGGGACGCCGCCGTCCGGCACTGGCGGACGCTCAGGTCCGACGCCGACGCGCGCTTTGACAAGGAGGTCGACCTCGACGGCGGCGCCATCCAGCCGATGGTCACCTGGGGCAACAGCCCGCAGTACGCGCTGCCCATCGGCGAGCCCTTGCCGGACCCGGCCGGCGAGTCCGACCCGCTGGTCCGCGCCGACATGGAGGCCGCCTACGCCTACATGGACCTGGCGCCCGGCATGGTGATGTCCGATGTCGCCGTCGACACGGTGTTCATCGGGGCCTGCACCAACAGCCGCATCGAGGACATGCGCGCCGCGGCCGACGTCGCCCGCGGCCGGCGCGCCCGGGTCCGCACCCTGGTGGTGCCGGGATCGGGCCTGGTCAAGCGCCAGGCTGAGCTCGAGGGCCTCGACAAGGTCTTCGCCGACGCCGGCATGGAGTGGCGCGAACCCGGGTGTTCCATGTGCGTCGCCATGAACGGCGACGCGCTGGAGTCGGGGCAGCGCTCGGCCTCGACGTCGAACCGCAACTTCCGGGGCCGCCAGGGCCTCGGCAGCCGCACCCACCTGGTCAGCCCGGCGATGGCCGCGGCGGCGTCCGTCACCGGGCGCTTCATCGACGTCCGCCAACTGGGCACGGAGGCGTGAGCTTGGAGCCCTTCACAACCTTCTGCGCCGTCGCCGTGCCCATCGACATCGCCAACTGCGACACCGACCAGATCATCCCGGCGCGCTTCCTGCGGCGCCACTGGACGGATCCCGACTACGACAAATTCCTGCTCCACGACCACCGTTTCGGCGAGGACGGCAATGAAAAGGATTTCGCCTTCAACCGCGACGCCTTCCGGGCCGGGCGGATCTTCGTCGCCGACGTCAACTGGGGCTGCGGGTCGTCCCGGGAGGACGCCGCCCGGGTTTTGGTGGCGAACGGCGTCCGCGCGGTGATCGCGCCGAGCTTCGGCGACATCCACTACGCCAACTGCGTGCGCAACGGCATCCTCCCGATCCGCCTCGCCTCCGACGACTGCGCGGCGCTGCGCCGCCAGCTCAACGACAACCCGGGCGCCGAGATCGCCATCGACCTGGAGACCCAGAGCGTCACCGGGCCCGATCAGGCGCGCTACGAATTCGCCATCGCCGCAGCCGACAAGCACCGGCTCCTGAACGGCCTCGACGACATCGCCGTGACCATGGAGTACGCCGAGGCCATCGACGCCTTCGAGACCGGCCACAAGGCGCGCCTCGACTGGGCCTATTGAATGGCGGACCGCGTCGCCTACGGCGGGGCCGGCCTCGATCCGGGCATCCGCTCCACCTTCGTCGAGGGTTGCAACGGCTTGACCATGCACTGCCTGGAAGCCGGTTACGGGGATCCGGACCGGCCCCTGGTGCTGTTGCTGCACGGTTTCCCCGAACTCGCCTACTCCTGGCGCCGGGTGCTGCCGGCGCTGGCCGCCGCCGGCTACCACGCCGTCGCGCCCGACCAGCGCGGCTACGGCCGGACCACCGGCTGGGACGGCGACTACGACGGCGACCTGGCCTCGTTCCGGCTGCTCAATCTGGTCCGCGACACCCTGGCCCTGCTGGCGGCGCTCGGCCGGGAGTCCGCCGCCGCCGTCGTCGGTCATGACTTCGGCGCCTCGGTGGCCGCCTGGGCGGCGCTGATCCGGCCCGACGTGTTCCGGTCCATGGTGTTGATGAGCGCCCCCTTCGCCGGGCCGCCGAAGCCCACCGCCGGGTCCGCCGGCCCCGACATCCACGCCGAACTGGCGGCGCTGGATAGGCCCCGCAAGCATTACCAGTGGTACTACTCGACCCGCGAAGCCGACGCCGACATGCACCGCGCACCGCAGGGCGTGCACGCCTTCCTCCGCGCCTACCTCCACCACAAGAGCGCCGACTGGGCCGCGAACCAGCCCTTCGAGCTCACGGGCTGGACCGCCGCCGAGCTGGCGAAGCTGCCGACCTACTACATCATGGACCGGGCCGCGACCATGGCCGAGACCGTCGCCGCGGAGATGCCGTCGGCCGACGAAATCGCCGCCAATACCTGGCTCCCGGACGCCGAGCTCGACGTCTACGCCGCTGAGTATGAGCGCCTCGGCTTCCAGGGCGGGCTGCAGTGGTACCGCTGCCGCACCGGCGGCGTCCACAACGCCGAGCTCGACGTCTTCGCCGGCCGCGCCATCACCGTCCCCGCCGCCTTCATCGCCGGCGCCGCCGACTGGGGCATCCACCAGGCGCCGGGCGCGCTCGCGGCCATGCATGAGACGGCGTGCGCGGATTTCCGCGCCTGCCACCTGATCGACGGCGCCGGGCACTGGGTCCAGCAGGAACAATCCGGCGCGGTCAACGCGTTGCTGCTCGACTTCCTCGGATCGTTGGAAAGCTCAGCCGGCTGAACGGATCGCCCGCCACACGGTCTCCGGCGTCGCCGGCATGTCGATATGGTCGACGCCCAGGGGCTTAAGCGCGTCGAGGATGGCGTTGATCACCGCCGACGGCGCGGCGATGCAGCCGGCCTGGCCCGAGCCCTTGACGCCCAAGGGATTGGCCTCGGTGGGGACGCCTTCCAGGTGCAGCTCGAATGGGGGCAGGCCGTCGGCCGCCGGGATCAGGTAGTCCATCATCGAGCCGGCGACGAGCTGGCCGCTGTCCGGGTCGTAGGCGACGTGCTCGCCCAGGGCCTGGCCGATCCCCTGGGCGACGCCGCCCTGGACCTGGCCCTCGGTCAGGCGCGGATTGATCAGGGCGCCGTAGTCGTCGACCATCACGTAGCGGAGGATCTCGACTTGGCCGGTGTCGGGGTCGACCTCGACCTCGCAGGCGTGGCAGCCGTTGGGGAAGGTGAAGGGCGCGTCCTCGATCCGGGCGAAGCTGTCGAGCCCGCCGGCCGCCGCCGCCGCGACGTCCGCCAGCGCCACCGACTGCCCGCTCGGCGCCGCGAACCGGCCCTCGGCGAACTCGAGGTCCGCCGCGGCCGATTGCAGCAGGCCGGCGGCCGCGTCGCGGGCCTTCGCCACGACCTCGTCGCGGGCCGCCGACAGCGCGCCGCCGCCCATGTGCATGGAGCGCGCGCCGCCGTGGCCGAAGCCGGTGCGGGTGGCGCGCGTGTCGGCCTGGATGTAGCGGAACGCGTCCAGCGGCAGGCCCAGGCGCTCGCCGGCGATCTGGGCGTAGGCGGTCTCGTGGCCCTGGCCGTTCGATTCGGTGCCGACCCGGAGTTCGACCCGGCCGTCGGCGGCGAACCGCACCTCGGCGCCCTCCTCGGGCGTGCCCCGCGCGGTCTCCAGGAAGCAGCCGAAGCCGAGGCCCCGGAGCTTGCCCGCCCCGGCGGCGGCGGCGCGGCGCGCCTCGAAACCGGCCCTGTCCGCGTGTCCGACGGCGTCCACGATGTTGGCCCGGAAGCGGCCCGTGTCGATCTCCATGCCCTGGGCCGAGCGGTAGGGCAGCGTGTCGATGGCGTTCCGGAGGCGGAGCTCGATGGCATCGAAGCCGCAGCGCCGCGCCGCGGCGTCGATCAGCCGCTCGATGATGAAGTTGGCCTCCGGCTTCCCCGCGCCCCGGTAGGCGTCGACGGGTCCGGTGTTGGTGAACACGCCGATGGTCTCCATGTGGATCAATGGGATCGCGTAGACGCCGCCCATGGCGGTCGGCGCGGCGCGGGTCGAGGCGCCAGGCCCGACGCTCGAGAGATAGGCCCCCATGTTGGCGTGGAGCCGCGCCTCGAGGGCCAGGAAGTTGCCCTCGGCGTCGAGGCCGAGCCGTGCGCGGGTCCGGATGTCGCGGCCGTGGGTCGCGGCGGCGAAGTCCTCGCCGCGCGCCGCCGTCCACTTGACCGGGCGGCCGTGGCGGCGCGCCGCCCAAAGCAACAGCACCCATTCCGGGTAGAGGAAGTTCTTCAGCCCGAAGCCGCCGCCGACGTCGGGCGCCGTCACCCGGATCCGCTCCATGTCGGCGCCGAACACCGCCGCCAGCTGGCCCCGGATGCCGTGCACCCCCTGGACCGAGGCGGTCAGGGTCCAGCCGGCCTCGGCGTCGTATTCGCCGATCCCGGCGCGCGTTTCCATGGGCGCCGCGGTGACCCGGTGGTTGGCGATGTCGAGCTCGATCACGTGGGCGGCCGCCGCCATGGCCCGGTCGACGGCCTCGGCGTCGCCCATGCGGAACCGGAAGGCCCGGTTGCCCGGCGCCTCGGCCCAGAGCTCGGGCGCCCCGGCGCCGTCGCCGGCCCGAGCGTCGGTGACGGCGGGCAGCGGATCGATGTCGACGGCCACCAGATCGGCGGCGTCGCGCGCCGCGGCCGGGGTCTCGGCGACGACGAAGGCGACGGGATCGCCGACGTGGCGGACCCGGCCCCGGGCCAGCGCCGTGCGCGGCGGCACCACCATGGGCGGCTCCGAGGGCACCTCGACGACGCAGGGCATGGGGTTGAGCCCGTCGGCGGCGAGGTCGGCTTCCGTGTGCACGCCGACGACACCCGGCACCCGGAGCGCGTCGGACGCGTCGATGCCCTGGATCACGCCGTGCGCGTGATCGGAGCGGACGACGTGGCCGTAGAGCTGGCCGGGCCGGCCGAGATCGTCGGCGTAGCGGCCCCGGCCGGTGAGGAAACGGACATCCTCGAGGCGCGGTTCGGAGCGGGGCGTCGGCGGGTGTTCGGGCACGGGGCGGGCTTTCGTTCGGCGATGGTCCGGGCAGGATAGCCCGGGCCGGGCCTCCATTGAAATGGCGGATCGGGGCTTCAGCCGGGTTTCCGGCAGCGCACCTCGAGCGGCCGGATGGCGTCGGCGGCGATGGCGCGCGACGTGTTGGCGGCCATCTCCGGCGCCAGCTCGCCGTGGATCAGGAACACGGCCCGGTGCGGCGGCTTCCCGCCCTTCTCCACCAGGGCCCGGGACTTGGCGCCGAAGGCGAGGTAGGCCTCGACGTCGCTCCGGCATTGGATATCCGCGAACCCGGCCCGCGCCAGCGCCGCCTCGGTCTCCGCGGGCGACGCCAGGAAACTGCTTTCCGCCGTCAGCGCCCAGGGCGTCGGATAGTCGACCTCGGCGCCCTCGCCCCGCGCCGCCTCGGAGAGCGCCAGCCAGCCGCCCGGCTTCAGGACCCTGAGGATCTCCGCGTAGAAGGCCTGCTTGTCGGCGATGTTCATGGAGACGTTCATGGAGTAGGCGCCGGCGAAGGCGGCGTCGGCGAAGGGCATGGCGAGGGCGTCGCCGTTGGTGATCGCGACCCGGTCCGACATCCCGAGGCGTGCCGTCAGGACCCGCGCCACGTCGCAGAACTCCGCCGTCAAGTCGATGCCGCTGACCCGGCAGCCGAACCTCTCCGCCATGTAGCGGGCCGGCCCGCCGATGCCGCTGCCGATGTCGAGGACATGGTCGCCGGGCGCGATGTCGAGGCCGTCGGCGAGGTCGACGGTCGCCTCGATGCCGCGGCCGTGGAACTGGTCGTAGGGCGCCAAGGCATCCATGCCGGGCCGCGCCGGATCGGCGCCGTCGTCGGCGAGCGCCGCGTCGAGCTTCTCGAGCAGCGACCCGACCGTGTAGTGGCGGGTGATATCCGGGCCCCCGGTCACGCGCCGCCGCCTCCGCCGGGCCAGGCGGCGAGCTCGGCGGCCCGCGCCACCAGGCGCTTGGCGTTCATGTAGATGGGCACCTCGACCAGGGAACCGTCGACCTCGGCGCGGCCTTGGCCCGCGGCCTGCGCCGCCTCGAAGGCGGCGATGACGCGCCCGGCCTTCGCGACCTCGACGGCGCTCGGCGTCAGCGCGGCGTTGACCACCGCCGCGTGGGCCGGGTCGACGAGGCTCTTCGCCTTGTAGCCGAGGCGCCGGGCGAAGCGGGTGTCGCGGTCCTGGCCGTCGGCGTCGGTCCAGGTGTAGGGGCAGTCGATTGCCAGCCTGCCGGCGGCCGTGCATTCGACGATGAAGCGGCGGCGCACGTAGTCGAGCTCGATGCCGTCCGGACCGCGCTCGGCGCCGAGGTCGGCGGCCATGTCCTCCGACGCCACCAAGGCACCGGTGACGCGTTCGGAGGCGCGGCAGATGTCATGGGTCTGGATCAAGCCGCGCGCCAACTCGACGTTGGGCACCAACTCCGTCGATCCGGCCTCGAGGCGCAAGGCCGCCTCCAGCCGGGCGACCTCGGCGTCGAGGCGCGCCACCTGATCCGGTTCCGCCACCTTCGGCAGCAACACGGCGTCCGGCCCGCCTGCCATCACCGCCTCCAGATCGGGCATGCCGTCCGGCGTCTCCAGCGGATTGACCCGGACCGCGGCGACGATGCCGCGCTCGCGCCAGCCGGCGAACAGGGCCGGCGCCCGGGCGCGGACGCCGGGCCGGTCGGCGGGCCGGGTGAAATCCTCAAGCTCCAGGATGGCCACGTCGGCGCCGCTGCCGGCGGCGGCCTCCAGGGCGTCTGAGTCGCTGCCGCCGACGAACAGCCAGGATCGGCGGAGGTGCGGCGGGCGGCGTTCCGGCATGGCCGCGGCCCTCCGTCAGGGGGCCTGAATGGAAAACGCGCTTCGTTCCTGATCGTCGAGCTGGTCGACGAGCCCGGTTTCCCATGTCAGGTACTGGCGCATGTGGTCCTTGTTGCCGAGATGGCGCCCCGACGTGAAGGTCTCGACATCGATGCAGTTGGGTTCCGACGGCACGTCCGGGGAACGTTCGACGGGGTTGTCGCCGGCCGTCCAGGCGTCGAAACCGCCGGCCATGACGGCGACGGAGGCGGCCCCGGCGGCGCGCGCGTCCTCGGCGACGAGGCCGGCGGCCTCCAGGTCTTCTGCGACCAGGATCACGCGCCCGGCGCCCTCGGCGAGCACCCGCGCCAGGAACGGCCGGATCGCCCATCGCGCGCCGGGCACGTGGCCGTCGCGGTAGGCGGTGCTGGAGCGGATGTCGAGCACGGCCGCATCGCCGCCGGCGAGCTCGGCCCGGACCTCGGCGACGGAGACTTCCGGGAGCGCCGCCGCCGCGGGGGTGGGTGCGGGTTCCGCGTCGCTGCGGACCAGGCCGTCGGACCCGATGCCGCCCTTCAGGACGTGCACGTCCCAGCCCATTTGCAGCAGCCAATGGGCGGTGCATATGGCCCGCACCTCGGTGTCGTCGCAAACCACGATCCGGGCGCCGCGCACGCCGACCCAGCGGTCCGTCGCCTGCACCAACTGGCCGCCGGGCGCGTGGCGGCTGCCCGGCAGGTGCCCGGCGTCGAACTCGTCGCGGCCGCGCACGTCGAGGCAATAGAGCGTCCGGGAAGTATCGTCCTGCCACGCGGCCAGGGTCTCGCGGTCGATGAAGGCGACGCCGAAGCGC
>JAPPPF010000117.1:11834-28788 GCA_028817665.1 Magnetovibrio sp.
CCCGGCCAGATCCTCGGCCCGGGCCCGGGCCCGGCGCAACGCCTCTTCGGTGACCACGCCGGGCGAGAACCGCCGGGCGTCGTGTTCCAGCTTCAAGTCCGCGAGCGCCCAGCCCTGGGTGCCGTTCTCCAGGGCCACCACCGGGTTGGCGATGCCGAAGTTGATCAGGGTCTGGGCGCCGATGATGGAGCGCGTGCGCCCGGCGCAGTTGATGACCACCGTGGTGGCCGGCGTCGGCACCAGGTCGTCGATGCGGAGCGGCAGTTCGGCGTTCGGGCACGAGATGCCGCCGGGGATGTTGAAGCGCCGGTATTCCTCCGGCGTGCGGCCGTCGAGGATGATGAAGTCGCCGCCCTCTGCCTGCATGCCGGCGAGGGTCTCGGCGCTGATGCGCGGGGTATCGAGCTCGTGCTCGACCAGTTCGCCGAAGGTCTTGGTCGGCAGGTTGACCCCCTCGTAGAGGGTGTATCCGGCCGCCGCCCAGGCCGGCGCGCCGCCGTCCAGAACCCGGACGTCCGCGTATCCCATGCGCGTCAGCGCCACGGCGGCGCGCGCCGCCACCCCCAGCGACGCGTCGCCGGCGTCGTAGACGACGACGGGAACGGCCTTGCGCGGCACGAAGGCCTCGACCTCCAGCTCCAGGCGGCTGTAGGGGACGTGGGTGGCGAAGAACAGGTGTCCGGCCGGGTACTGGCCGGCCTCGCGGACATCGACGATGGCGAGCTCGCCGGCGTCGTCGATCAGCTGCTTCAGTTGAACCGCGTGGATGGCTGGCGCCGTGGCACTGTCCGCCGCGACCATGGTACCCTCCCAGGCTGGAATTCGTTCCATTGGTTTTATCGGTCCGGGAACAACGGGGCAAGGGAGGCGGCGATGCAGGAAACGCGGGTCAGGCGCCAGTGGGCGGCGGGGCGGCCGGCCCTCAACGGCTGGCTGGTGACACCGGCGCCCCTGAACGCGGAGGTCATCGCCCACCAGGACCTCTGCTCGGTCACCATCGACATGCAGCACGGGCTGATCGGCTACGCCGACGCGGTGGCCATGCTGACGGCGACCAAGGGCCTCGACCTGACCCGCATCGTCCGGGTGCCGTCCCTCGACGCCGCGATCATCGGCAAGGCGCTGGACGCCGGCGCCGACGGGGTCATCTGCCCGTTGATCAACACCGCCGAGGAAGCCGCCCGGCTGGTCGCCGCCTGCCGCTATCCGCCGGAGGGCCGGCGCAGCTTCGGACCGTTCCGCGCCGGCCTGCTGCACGGCGACGGCTACTTCGACAGGTCGCGCGGCCACAGCCTGGCGTTGGCGATGATCGAGACCGCCGAGGCGTTGGCCAACCTCGACGCCATCGCCGCGACGCCCGGTCTCGACGCGCTGTTCGTCGGGCCGGCGGATCTCTCCATCGGCCTCGGCCACGCGCCGGGCTTCGACCGCGCCGAGGACGATGTCGTCGAGGCCATCGGCCGGATCGCCCGGGCCGCCGCCGACAACGGCCTCGGCGCCGGCATCTACACCACCGGGCCCGACTACGGGCGGCGGATGGCGGCGGCCGGCTACAACCTGATCACCGTCGTCACCGACGCCTCTTTGCTCGCCGCCGGCGCCGGCGCGGCCAGGGCGGCCTTGGCGGATCTCGTCGACGGCGGATGAAAAAAATCGGCCCCGGACGAAGTCCGGAGCCGAAGGAAGTCGCCGATTCCCATGCTTACTTCGGGAAGGTCGCCATGTAGACCATGGCGTCGGCCGCGGCCTGCGTGTCGAAGGCGCGCAGCGACGGCATGTCCTCGCCCGGATGTCCGTTGAGGATCTTGTGCATGACCTCCCAGGGATTGCCCATCTGCTTGCCGAAGGATTTCATTTCCTTGGGCAGCTTGCCGTCCCGGCCATGACACCCTGAGCAGACCGTGGCGTAGACCGCGCCGCCACGGGCGATATCGCCCTTCGGCTTCTTGGTGGCGTAGTCGATGTACTTGCTCATGTCGACCTGGCCCTTGGACACGAACAACGCCAGGTCATTCATGTCGGCGGCCTCGACTTTCCCGCCGAGACCGTGGGTGTCGTTCTTCAGGACCGCGACGATCTTCGCGGGCTCGGCGCCGGCGTAGGCCCGCACGCCGACGATGCCGGTCTGGTACGACCCGGACTTGTAGGCGCCGTCCTTGCCCATGTAGTCCCAGCCGTGACACGACTTGCAGCGATGCGTGGTGCTGCCCTTCTTCTTGGTGTTGGACGCGGGCCAAGCCTTGTGGGTGCCCTTCGGCCGGCCCGATCCCGCGAGGGCGAACCATTTGTCGTAGAGCTTGCCGCCGCGGACGATGGAATAGGCCTGATCGGCCGACAAGCCCTCGCCGAGGGCCGGTTGCGCCGGCAACGACGACAACCCGGCGGCGGCGATGACCGCCAAGCCGGCAGGCACGATACTCATAGGTCGCATTTTCATGATATGGCCTCCTCTTGCCGGCGATGGATTGGGCCGGCAGTTCTCTCCGGGGACATTCCCGAAGATCGAATCGGAGGCCTCCGATCAAACGTTATTTTACAGGGGTTCGGGCGACGCCGCATTGAGTCAGATCAAGTCCCATCCCTATACTGGCGCCGGGAGGTGGATCGGCATGAAGGCGGACGCGATTGTCATCGGCGGCGGCATGGTCGGCGCGGCGCTGGCCTACGGGCTCAGGCGGCAGGGCCTCGACACGCTGATGCTCGACGAGGGCGACGTCGCCTTCCGCGCGGCGCGCGGCAACTTCGGCCTGGTCTGGGTCCAGAGCAAGGGGTTCGATTGCCCTGAATACGCCGCCTGGACGCGCCGCTCGGCCGACCTGTGGCCGGATTTCTCCGATGAGATCGAGGAGCTGACCGGCACCGGCCTCCAGCACCAGCGGCCCGGCGGCCTGCACGTCTGCCTGAGCGGCGCCGAGTTCGAGGACCGGACACGCCAGATGCGCGACCTCTCTGAGCGCTCCGGCGGCGCCTTCCGCTACGAGATGCTCGAGCGCCGGGCGCTGGACAACCTGGTCCCGGGGCTCGGCCCGGACGTCGTCGGCGGCTCCTACTCGCCCTTGGACGGCCACGCCAATCCGCTCTACCTGCTGCGCGGCCTACACGCCGGGTTCCGGGCGCTCGGCGGCCGGGTGCGCCTCGACGCGCGGGTCACCGCGATCCGCCGGACCGGGGCCACCTACCGGTTGGAAACCGGGACGGGAAAGCTCGAGGCGCCGAAGCTGGTGATCGCCGCCGGCCTCGGCACCAAGCCGCTGGCCGCCATGCTCGGCATGACCGCGCCCATCGATCCGGTGCGCGGCCAGATCCTGGTCACCGAGCGGGCCCGGCCGTTCCTCGGGATGCCGCTGACCTGGGTCCGCCAGACCGGCGAGGGCAGCATCATGATCGGCGAGAGCCGCGAGGAGGTCGGTTTCGACGACGGAACCCGCTGGCAGGTCCAGGCCCGCATCGCGGACCGCGCGCGGCGCATCTTCCCGTTCCTCGAGCGTGCGCGCATCGTCCGCACCTGGGGGGCGCTCCGGCCCTACACGCCGGACGGCCTGCCCATCTACGACCGGCCGCCCGACGGCGCAGACGCCGTCGTCGCCTCGTGCCACAGCGGCGTCACCCTGGCCGCCGTCCACGCGGGCGTGCTGGCGCCGGCCATCGCCGAGGGCCGGCTGCCCGACGACGTCGGCGGGCTCGGCACCGGGAGGTTCCATGTTCACTGAGATCGCGACGGACCCGGGCGCGCCGACCGTCACCATCGTCTTCGAGGGCCGCGAGATCGCGACCCGCGCCGGCGCCACCGTCGCCGCCGCCCTTCTCGCCGCCGGCGAACTGCATTTCCGCGACACCCCGGTCGGCGCCGAACGCCGCGGCCCCTATTGCCTGATGGGGGTCTGCTTCGATTGCCTGGTCGAGATCGACGGCGAGCCGAACCGCCAGGCCTGCATGGCGACGGTCCGGGACGGCATGCGGGTCGAGCGCCAGCGGGGCGCCGCCGGGATCGGGCCGTGACGGCGCGCCCGGACATCGCCGTCGTCGGCGCCGGGCCGGCGGGCATGGCGGCGGCGGTGGCGGCCGCCGAGGCCGGCGCCCATGTCATGGTGTTCGACGAGCAGCCGGGGCCGGGCGGCCAGATCTACCGCGCCATCGAGACGCCGGGGCCGGCCGGCGACGCCGTCCTCGGGGCCGACTACGCCGCCGGGCGCGGCCTCTCCCGGGCGTTCCGCGATAGCGGCGCCGAATACCTGCCCGGCGCCACCGTCTGGCAGGTCTCGCCGGACCGCGAGGTCGGGGTCTCGGTGGACGGCCGGGCCCGGATCATCAAGGCCGGCGCGGTGATCGTCGCCGGCGGCGCCCTGGAACGCCCCTTCCCGATCCCCGGCTGGACGCTGCCCGGCGTGATGACCGCCGGCGCCGCGCAGATCGCGCTCAAGGCATCGGGGCTGGCCGCGGCGGACGCCGTCTTCGCCGGCACCGGTCCGCTGCTCTACCTGATCGTCGATCAATACCTGAAGGCCGGCGTGCCGGTGAGGGCGGTGCTGGAGACGACGCCCTGGTCGGCCTACCTCGGCGCCCTGCCGCGCCTCCCCGGCGCGCTGCTGCGGGCCGGCAAGCTGCGCCAGGGGCTCGGCTACATACGCGCCATCCGGGACGCCGGCGTGCCGGTGATCCGGGGCGTCTCCGGGCTCGCCGTCGCCGGCGACGGCCGGGCCGAGCGGGTCGCCTACACGCACGGCGGACACCGTCACGAGATCGCGGCCGAACACGTCTTCGTGCACCAGGGCGTGGTGCCCAACGTCAACCTGACCCGGTCCATCGGCTGCCGCCACGACTGGGACCCGGCGCAGGCCTGCTGGCGGGTCGCCACCGACGCCTGGGGCGCGACGGACGTCGCCGGGATCTTCGCCGCCGGCGACGGCGCCCACGTCGGCGGTGCCGAGGCGGCCCGGCTCGGCGGCCAGCTGGCGGCGCTCGGCGCGCTCTGCACCATCGGCCGGATCGACGCGGCGGTGCGCAACAACCGGGGCGCGCCCATCCAACATGCCTTGGCCTGGGAGCTGCGGCCGCGGCCGTTCCTCGACGCGCTCTACCGGCCCGCCGCCGCCGACCGGGTGCCGGCCGGCGACGACGTCGTCGTCTGCCGCTGCGAGGAGGTGACCGCCGGCGAGGTCCGGGCCACGGCGGCGCTCGGCTGTCTCGGGCCGAACCAGCTGAAGAGCTTCTGCCGGGCCGGCATGGGGCCGTGCCAGGGCCGGCTCTGCGCGCTCACCGTCACCGAGCTCCTGGCCGAGGCCACCGGCCGGCCGCCGGACGCCGTCGGCGATTTCCGCCGCCGGCCGCCGGTGAAACCGCTCAGGCTGGCCGAACTGGCGGCGCTCGAGCCGGACGATACGGACGGCGGGGACGCCGGACCGTGACCGCCGGCGCCGACGCGATCGTCGTCGGCGGCGGCCTGCACGGCTGTTCGGCGGCGCTGCATCTGGCGATGCGCGGCGCCCGGGTCCTGGTCCTGGAGAAGGACACCGTCGCCCGGCACGCGTCCGGGGTGAACGCCGGCGGGGTCCGCCGGCTCGGCCGCGACCTGGCCGAGATCCCGCTGGCCGACGCCGCGGCCCGGGTCTGGCACGCCATCGGTGACCTGGTCGACGACGACTGCGGCTTCCAGCCCTCGGGCCAAGTGAAGATCGGCGAGACCGAGGCCGAGATGGCGGAGATGGCGGCGCGGGTCGAACGGATCCGGGCCTTGGGCTTCGCCCACGAGGTGCTGATCGGCGCCGACGAATTGCGCGAGCGCCTGCCCGCCGTGGCCGGCCATTGCCGGGGCGCCATCGTCGTCGACGGCGACGGCCACGCCAACCCGTTCCGCACCACGCAGGCCTTTCACCGGAAGGCCCGGGCACTCGGGGTCCGCTTCCTGGAGGGGACGGCGGTCCGCGATCTCGCGCGCGCCGGCGGCGCCTGGACGGTGGACTCGGCGGCGGGGCACTCCCAGGCCCCGGTGCTGGTCAATTGCGCCGGCGCCTGGGGTGCGGCGATGGCGGCGAAGCTGGGCGAGCCGGTGCCGCTCTCCGCCGAGGCCTTCATGCTGATGGTCACCCAGCCGATGGCGCCCTTCGTCGGCCCGGTCGTCGGCGCCTGGGGCCGGGCGCTTTCGTTCAAGCAGCTGGGCAACGGCGCGGTGCTGATCGGCGGCGGCCACCGGGGCCTCGCCGACCCCGACGCCAACCGCGCCGGCGTCGACGTCGCCGGGCTCGCCGCCAGCGCGCGCACGGCTGCGGCGATCTTCCCGGTGATGCGCCATGCCGCCGTGGTCCGGGCCTGGGCCGGCATCGAGGGCGAGACCCCGGACAAGATCCCGGTGATCGGCGAGAGCGCCACGGCGGAAGGCGCCTTTCACGCCTTCGGCTTCTCCGGTCACGGGTTCCAGCTCGGCCCCATCGTCGGCCGCGTCGTCGCCGATCTCGTCACCGACGGCGCCACCGACCTCCCCATCGAGGCCTTCCGTATCGACCGCTTCGCGAACTAGGTCACCAGGAACCCGTGGGCGAAGGGATCTCGGTCGTCGATGGTGATGACGTTGTCGCCGTAGACATGGGCCCAGCCCTCGATGGAGGGCACGATCCCCTCGACGTTGCCGACCCGCGCCGCCGCCTCGACGCGGCCGTGGAACAGGCTGCCGATGATGCTCTCGTGGACGAAGTCGCCGCCGACGCCAAGATCGCCGCGCGCCGCCCATTGCGCCATCCGGGCCGACGTGCCGGTGCCGCAGGGCGAGCGGTCGATGGCCTTGTCACCGTAGAAGACGGCGTTGCGGGCGTCGGCGCCGCGCTGGGTCGGCTTGCCGGTCCACATGACGTGACTGAGGCCGGAGATCTCGGGCTGCTCGGGGTGGACGAAGTCGTACTTGTCGTTCATCGCCCGGCGGACCAGCGGACTCAGGCGCTGGATCTGGTCGGGGCTCAAGTCGGCCATGTCGCGGAAGTTCTCCTGGCGCTCGACGATGGCGTAGAAGTTGCCGCCGTAGGCGACGTCCATGACCAGCCGGCCGATCTCCGGCACCTCGACCTCCATGCCGGCGGCGTACAGGAAGCTGGCCACGTTGGTGATCCGGACCGACGTGACGCGCGCGCCATCCATGACGTAAGCGGCCTCGACCAGGCCGGCCGGGGTATCGAGCCTCAGGACGCCCGGCGTCGCCGGCGTCACCAGGCCCCGCTCCAGCGCCACCGTGACCGTGCCGATGGTGCCGTGCCCGCACATGGGCAGGCAGCCGGAGACCTCGATGAACAGGATGCCGAGGTCGCAGTCGTCGCGGGTCGGCGGGTACAGGATGGAACCGGACATGACCTCGTGGCCGCGCGGCTCGAACATCAGCCCGGTCCGGATCCAGTCGTACTCGGCCAGGAAATGGGCCCGCTTCTCAAGCATGGTGGCGCCGGCGAGATCGGGGCCGCCTTCGCGGACCACGCGCACGGGATTGCCGCAGGTGTGGGCGTCGACGCAGGTGAAGGTGCCGGTCGTCATCCGCCTACTTTACCCGAACCGGCCGATCCGGAAAGGCGCCAGATCGACGTCCGGGTCCTCGCCCCGGACCAGCGCCGCGATCAGGCGTCCGGTGGTGGCGCTGCCGGTCAGCCCGAGATGGCCGTGGCCGAAGGCGTAGAAGACGTTGGCGTGGGCCGGCGAGCGGCCGATCACCGGGAGCGAATCGGGCGTCGATGGCCGGTGCCCCATCCATTCCGCGCCGCCGTCCGTGCAGAGCCCCGGCAGGTACTGAGACGCCAGCTTCAAGAGCGCACGCGCGCGCGCGTGGTTGGGCGGCGCGTCAAGCCCGGCGAACTCCACCGCGCCGCCGATCCGGAGCCCCATGGCCATGGGGGTCGCGACGAAGTGGTCCTCGGCGAAGGTGACCATGGACTTGAGCCGCACACCGGGATCGGGGAGCGTGGTGTTGTAGCCGCGTTCGGTCTCCAGCGGAAAGCGGTCGCCGAGCTGGCCCGACAGCCGGTGCGACCAGGCGCCGGCGGCGATCACCAGGGTCTCGAAGTCGATCCGCGCGCCGTCCTCGGCGACCAGCGATCCAGCCCCGCCGTCCGCCATGCTCACGCCGCCGACGGCGGCCTTCCGGAATTCGACGCCGCGCTCGCGGAGGTGCGCCATCAGGCCGAGCACCAGCGCCTTCGGGTCGGCGTAGACGCCCCAGTCCTCGGTTCGCATGGCCGCCCGGGCGGCCGGGCCGAGGCCGGGCTCACAGGCCTCGATCCCGCCCCGGTCGAGCTTCTCGCAGCGGAACCCGAGCCGCTCGCGGAGCGCCCATTCGCCGGCGGCGGCGGCCAGCGCCGCCTCGGAACGGTAGACCCAGAGATGGCCGTCGCGGCTGAGCAGGTGGCCGAGCCCCGTCGCCTGCAACACCGTCGCGTGATCGTCGAAGGCCGTGGCCAGCAGCCGCGCCATGGCCTCGGCGCCGGCGGCGAAGCGGCGTTCGTTGGCGGCGCCCAGGAAGCGCAGCATGTAGGGGACCAGGCGCGGCAGGTAGCCGAGCCGGATGGACAGCGGCCCGAGGGGATCGAACAGGTGGCGCGGCACCTTCCAGATGATCCCCGGTTCGGCCAGCGGCATGATCTCGGGCTGCGCGATGGCGCCGGCGTTGCCGAACGAGGTCCTGTCGCCGTCCGGGTCGCGGTCGACGACGGTGACCCGGAGGCCGGCGCGGTTCAGGTGAAAGGCGCAGCAAAGGCCGACGATCCCGGCGCCGACGACGACGGCGCTGCGTCCATGTCGCGCCTCGACCATCAACGGACCTCGCCGGCTGCCCGCCCTTCGACAGGCTCAGGGTGAGGTTGTCTTAGGTTGCTCATTCAGACCATCCTCGTCTCGAGCTTGTCATCGCCGGTTGCCCACCCTTCGACGCGCTCAGGGCGAGGTCGATTGCGTGGACCCATCCGGACCATCCTCATGCTGAGCTTGTCGAAGCATGGGCGAGTGGCACGTCCCCGGTTAGAGGTTGGGCCGGGAGGCCAGCGCCGTCTCGACGATCTCGGTGACCATGCGGCGCTCCTCGCCCTCGAGCGTCAGGCGCGGCCGGCGCACCCACTCGGCGCCCTCGCCGGTGATCTGGTTGGCGAGCTTGATCATCTGCACCAGCTTGACGTCGACGTCGAGGTGCAGGAGCGGCATAAACCAGCGGTAGATGTCGAGGGCCTGGGCGACGTCGCCGTCGCGGGCCAGCTCGAACAGGCGCACGCTCTCCCGGGGGAAGCTGTTGACCAGCCCGGCGACCCAGCCCCGGGCGCCGAACAGCACGTTCTCCAGCACCAGGTCGTCGACGCCGCAGAACATCGCGTAGCGGTCGCCGCAGGCGTTGTACATGTCGGTGATGCGGCGGCTGTCGTGCGACGACTCCTTGACCGCGACGATGTTCGGGACGTCGGCCAGTTCGACGAAGGATTCGGGCGACAGGTCGACCTTATAGGCGACCCGGTTGTTGTAGATCATGATCGGCAGCTCGGTGGCCTCGGCGACGCCCCGGAAGTGCGCCAGGGCCTCGCGCTGGTCCTGGGTGTAGACCATGCAGGGCAGCACCATCAGCCCGGCGCAGCCGGCCCGCTCGGCCCGGCGAACGTGGTCGATGGCCATGTCGGTGGTGTACTCGGCGACGCCGGTGAGCACCGGCAGCCCGTTCGCCGCCTCGACCGCCGCGGTCAGCACCGCCTCCTTCTCGTCACCGTAGAGCGACGGGTTCTCGCCCAGCGTGCCCAGCATGACGAACCCCGACACGCCGGCTTCCATGCAGCTCTCCATGTGCCGCTGGGTACCTTCCAGGTCGAGCGATCCGTCCTCGTGAAACTCGGTCATCAGCGCCGGAAAGACGCCGGCCCAATCGATGCTCATGGTGTTCTCCTCCCGTGAGGGCCCGATCATCCCCCGATCCGCCTCATTGGCCAAGCCGAATGATTCCACCCGCCGAGATTTCCGCGTCCATGCCGGTCCGCATGGCGTCGATATCGGCGACCAGCACCGGCGGGCATGGCAGACCGAGTTCGCCGGCGACGACGACGCCGAGCGCCAGGATCGCGTCGGCCTCGGCCAGCACCACCGCCGCCGGCGCCACCCCCTCGCGGACCAGTTCCAGCATGATCGCGCTCGACGACGACGACCCGACGGTGCCCGGCAGCGCCAGCACGGTGCCGGCGACGTTGCGCCCCGCGTCGGCGTGCGCCGGCTGGATCACCGTGCCGGACGTCGGGTCGACGCCACCCCAAAAGCTGATGGGTTCGGCGAGCCTGAGCACCCGGCCGGCGGCCGCGCCGTCGATCAGCACGCGGCCCTGGATTTCTACCGCCATGCCGCCTCGTCCCGCGTGACCCGGCCGGCGGCGGCGGAGGCGACGCAATCAGCGAGCGAACCGAAGACCACGCCGTAGCCCGTGTTGGGCCGCGCGTAATGGGCGAACTTGGCCGAGTTGGTCATCATCAGCCCGTCGATCCCGGCCAGGATCGGTGTGACCACGACGCAGGTATCGACGACGAACTCGACGCCGCGGGCCTCCAGTTGGCGGCGCGTGCCGTCGGCCTCGATCCGCTCGATGACGTGGCGGCCCGTGCAGACGTAGACCGGCACCCGGAAACTGGCGCCCTCTGAGAGCCGGACCAGTTCGCGGGTCTCGGCCTCGGAGAAATGCGGGCTGCCAAGCGCCACGCAGTCCAACGGCCCATCGCCGCCGTCGCTGAGGCCGTCGCGGGCCGCCCGGATCATTTCCGCGGTGACGTCGATCCGGCGTTCCGCGGCGGCGCCCTGGAGCGCCGCCTCGAGGGTCGGCGCCTCCGGGGTCACGCCGACCACGTGGAACAGGCCGACGGTGCCGGTGCTCGCCGCCGCCGCGCCCATCGCCTTCAAGCGGTCCTCGCCGAGCGTCGCGGGCAGACCGGTGACGGCGGCGACGGCGCTGCCGGCCTCGCGGCCGAGCAGCGCGCCCAACACCGGATAGAAGGCTTCCAGTTCACGCAGCGCCGGGCTCAGGCCCGAGACGTCGAGGACCAGCCGGGCGGCGCGGTTTTGCGTCCGGTGCAAACCGACGAAGGGCGCCCGGCCGGCGACCGCGCAGCAGATGTCGAGGAAATCGCCATAGCGTTCGGAGCGCGCGCCGAGGACCGAGTTGACGAAGGCGATGGCGTTGCTCTCGCCCCAGGCGACCTGGGCGCCCGCCGCCGGCCGGTGCCCGGCCTGATAGGGCGCGCAGGTCCAGCTCGGCCGGCAGCCCATCTCCAGGTAGGCGTCCATCTGGCGCCGGGCCATGGCCAGGTAGTGCGCGTCGCCCCGTACCCGGCCGGGGTTGCCGAGATCGAGGGCACCGACATTCAGGGTCGCCGGCACCGCGACCCCGGCGCCGCCGCCGGCCAGTTTCTCGGCGAACAGCACGCCGCCGTCGCCGTGATAGAGGCAACTGTCGATATGGGCCGACGAAATTTCGATGAGCTGATCCGCGCCCAGGAACCGCGCCGCCTCGGCCAGCACGCGCATGGCCATGGCGCGGCCGTCGCCGGCGTCGCCTCCCAGCCACGCCGCTTCCTCGTCGGTCAGGCTGAGGCTCAAGGCAAAACCTCCCGGTCGGTGGCGGCCCGCGCCTAGACCTTTTCCGTGTTGTGGGCGGCGTCCGCGTAGAGGATGTCGCGGTTCGCCTGGGTGGCGCGGACGTGAAAGGCGACGGCGGCCTCGTCGAAATCGCGGGCGATTTGCGGCGCGTGCTCGAAATTGCCGTAGGGGTCGGTGCCGCGGACCAGCGCGGCGCTGTCCCAATCGCCGACGATCTGGCCGGTGTCCGGCGGCATGAAATGCATGGAAACGCCGATCCGCCGGTCGCCCGAAGTATTGGGGCCCGAGGTGTGGGCGAGGCGGTAGTTGTGGATCGACATCTGGCCGGTCTGCAGTGGCATATAGACGGCCTTCGCCTCGTCGAGGCCGTGAGTGATCTCCTGGCCCCGGGTCAGCATGTTGTTCTCGTCGTAGCGGTCCTCGTGCTCCATGACGTCGCCGACGTGGGTGCCCGGCATCACCCGCATGCAGCCGCTTTCCCGGCTCGCCGGCGACAGCGCCAGCCAGCAGGTCACCACCTGGTTGCTCGACAGCCCCCAATAGCGGGTGTCCTGGTGCCATGACACGAAGCTTTCCGAGCCCGCCTCCTTGATCCAGAACAGCGTGTTCCAGCAGAGGATGTCGGGGCCGATGAGCTGCTCCACCGGATCGAGGACGCGCGCGTCCCGGATCAGGTCGTCGAGCCACTTGAACAAAAGGTGCGACTTGTTGCGCTGCGCCGGCTCGAGCTTGCCGCCCTGGGTCGCCTCGAAGGCCTCGAGCTCGGCCCGCAGGGTCCGGGCCTCGGCCGCGTCCATGACCGGCACCGGGCAGACGTAGCCCTCGTCGCGGAACTGCTTGACCTCGGCGTCGCTCAACCGGGCACTCATTGGGCCGCCTCCCCTTCCCAGTCCTCTTCCTGTTGCAGCGCGAAGATCGAGGTGTAGCCGCCGGACCAGTCGGGCGGCAAGAGGCACGGCCTGGGATCGTGATGGGCCCAGCGGACGGGCTCGCCGCGGACGATCTCCTCGGCGTATTTCGACGGCAGCGGGTTGTAGGTATAGGGCAGCGCGTCGGCGGCGGCGTAGACGTTCAGCAGCAACGGCCGCCCGCGGTCGGACTGGTTCGGCATGGAACCGTGAATCATCCGGCAGTTGTGCAGGGTCAGCGAGCCGGCCGGGCCAAAGAGATAATCCGCCCTGTCGGTGTCGATCTTGGCCGCGTCGTCGGGCGCCAGGCAGCCGACCCATTCGCCCTTGTCGTTGTACTGGTCGTAGAGCGGGCCGTCGTGGCTGCCGGGGATCATCCCCACCGGGCCCTGGTCGGCGTCGCAATCGTACATGTAGGTGCCGACGGTCAGCGGGCTGTAGTTGGTGTGCGGCCAGAACCCGATGTCCTGGTGCCATTTCACCTCCTCGCCGCCGCGCGCCCATTTGAAGTTGAGCTTGGCGTGGTGGAACTTGACGTTCGGCCCGACCAGGTCGGCGACGATGTCCGGCACGACCGATTGCGAGGCGAACTCCCAGAAGGTCGGGTGGTGGTCGTTAGGGCTGGTGAGGCGGCGCAACCGGGGCGCCTCGGCCGTGTGACCGTCCTCCAAGTCCCACTTGGCGTCGGACTGGCTGACGGCGCGGCTTTCCTCGACCATGTCCTCGGTGGCCTGGCGCAGGCGCTCGATCCAATCGTCGGAGAGCGCCTTCTCCAGCAACAGGTAACCGTTCTCGAAGTAGAACTCGCGCTGTGCCTGGCTCAGCACCTTCGGTTCGATGGCCAGGACGTCTTCCGGCGTCATGATCCCAATCCTCCCCTTGTCGGCTCGCCCATAATGCTAGGAACCCCGCCCCCCCGGGGTCAAGGGCCCGTCAGCCCTCGCGGCGGGCGCCGCCGTCTCCCAAATGCGCGCGCATGGCCCGGGCGGTCTCCTCGCCGCCCTGATTGATCGGCATCTCTTTGGCCCGCTCGCGCTGGCGCAGCCGGTAGGCGTATTCGTGCGGCATGACGCCGTGCGGGTCCTCGACGCCGAGCTCAAGCGCCGCGTGGGCCGGCCAGTCGGCGTGCCACAGCAGCTCGCGGGCCAGCGCCGCGAGATCGGCGCGGCCTTCCCGGAGGATCGCTTCCGCCTGGTGGGCGTCGGTGATCAGGCCGACGGCCATGGTGGGCACGCCGGCCTCGCGGCGGATGCGCTCGGCGAAACCGACCTGATAGCCGGGCACGCGGGGCACCAGGGGCATGTCCGTGGGTCCGGTGATGCCGCCCGACGAACAGTCGATGAGATCGATGCCGCGGTCCTTGAGCGCCGCCGCGAGAACGACGGAATCCTCCAGATCCCACGCCCCGCCCTGACCGTCGACGCAGGAGATGCGGAAGAACAGCGGCTTGTCGTCGGGCCAGGCGGCCCGCACCGCCTCCGCGACCTCGAGCGCGAACCGCATGCGCCCCTGGCGGTCGCCGCCGTAGGCGTCGGTGCGCCGGTTGCTGAGCGGCGACAGGAATTCGTGGATCAGGTAGCCGTGGGCGCCGTGGATCTCGCAGATGTCGTAGCCGGCGTCGACGGACCGCCGGGCGGCCTCGGCCCAGGCCGCGAGCACGCGGCGGATGTCGTCGCGGTCCATGGCCTTCGGCGGGAAATGACGCGGTTCGCCGGCGACGGCGCTCGGCGCCATGCCCTGCCACGGCGCCAGGCCGGCTGCGGCGTCGGCCTCGGTCAGCGGCGCCCAATCGTGGACCGCCGTGTGGCACGACGCCTTGCGCCCCGAATGGCCCAGCTGGATGGCCGGCACGGCGCCCTGCTCGCGGATGAAGTCGGTCAGGCGCCGGTATAGGGGAATGTGACGGTCGTCCCAGATTCCGGCGCAGGCGTAGGTCTTACGGCCGACCGCCTCGACCGCCGTCTCCTCGCCGAACACGATCCCCGAACCGCCGATGGCGAGGCGGCCGATATGCGCCATCTGCCAGTCCCCGGGCCCGCCCTCAGTGGAATGGTACTGGCACATGGGCGACGCGACGATGCGGTTTCGCGCGGTGACGCCGCGAAAACTGATCGGCGTGAACAGCAGCGGTCGGGCCCCTGTCTCGTCGCGTTTCATCGGACTCTCGTTTCTCCGGCCTTGGATGTTTCCCGTCCCTCACTATCGAACTTCCACCCGACCACGGCAAGGCCCCGGCCCGGTCATGCCGGCGCCAGGTTATTCGATTTGGCAGGACCCCGAATTCGCCTGTAAACTCAATGGGTTAGGCGCCGGCGGATGGCCGCCGCGAATATTTGGAAGGCGGTCGATGCCCGACTTGGCACCGTTCAACTGGCTGAAGACGATCCGCGGGCGCCTCTACCTGGCGTTCGCCGGCATTATCGTGCTCGCCTTCGGCACCGTGGCGACGGCCATCGTCAGCTTCGACCGAAGCGCCCAGTCGATGAAGACCGTGGTGACGCGGAACGCGGGCACCATCGCCTACGGCACCGATCTGGCCAACGCGGCGCGGCGCATCGCCGAGTCCGTGCCGGCCATCGCCGCCGCCGGGAACAGGGAAGCCCGCGACGCCGCCGTCGACACCATCAACCGCCACTGGAAGGCGCTCGAGGCGCTGGTCGCCCGGGCCGCCGACAGCGCCCCGCATATGAGCGAGGAACTGACGGCGCGCTCGACGACCATTCGCGCCAACGTGGACGGCCTGATCCGGGCGGTCGAGCAACGGATGCTCACCGAGGCCGGTCATGAACAGCGGCGCAAGAACATCTCGGAAGCGTTCGACGCCATCGAGCTGATCCTGCACCGGGTCAAGGAAACCTCGGGTTCGCAATTGAACAGCGCCCTCAATGCACTGCTCCGCCAAAAGCGCATCTCCACCGAGGACATCGAACGCCTGATCGACCAGGGTTTCGATGACTTCAGGATCAGCAACGGATTGACCCTCCATATCAGCCGGCTCCGCGCCGCGATCGCCCGGACCGGCCGCCTTGAATCCGCCGACGAACTGATGGCCGCCGAGGCGGCCTTCCAGGAAACCCTGGAAACCGTCCTGCTCGACTTCGACACCCTGACCGACGAGGTCGCGGTGCGGGAGTTGGGTCCGTTTTTCGAGAAGGTCTCACGCCTCGGCGCCGGCCCCGACAACGTCTTCTCGCTCCGCCGGCAATCGCTCAATCTCGTCGAGGCGCTCCGCGTGCAGCGCGAATACCTGTCGCAATCGGCGGTCACCTTCCTGCGCATGTCGGCGGTGTTCACCAAGTCGATGATCGACGAGACGGAGACGGTCGCCAACGACCTGGAGGCGACCATCCGCAAGAGCAGCTTGATGAGCGCGCTCCTGCTCGTCGCCAGCGTGCTGATCGCCTGCGTGATCGGGTCGGTGATCGTGCTGCGCGGCATCGCCCATCCGCTGCGCCGCACCGCCGACGACATGCTGAGCATCGCCGCCGGCCAGACGGACATCCAACTGCCGGCGCGCTCCGACGACGAGATCGGCGAGATGATCGGCGCGCTGGAGAAGCTGCGCGCCTACGTGGATCGGGTGGTCAGTGCCGAGACCGCCATCGACGAGCGCGACAACGTCATCCGGGACGTCCTCGCCAACATGTCCGACGGAGTCTACCTGATCGACGCCGACAAGCGCGTCGCCCTGATCAACGACCAGTTCCCGCGGCTCCTCGGCATGCCCCGTCATTTCGTGGTGCCCGGCGCCAACGCCGAGGAATTGGTGCGTTTCCTCGCCGACGGCGGCTACCTGGGCGACAGCGATCCGGAGAAACTGTTCGACTGGATGCTCGACGCGCTCTGCAGCCCGGACCCCCACGAGACGGAATTGGTGTCGCGGGACGGAGGCCTCCTGGAGCACCGGAAGACGCCCATGGCCGGCGGCGGCGCCATCGTCACGGTCCGCGACATCACCGAACGGGAGACTGCCGTCAAGGCGCTCCGCGAGAGCGAGGAACGGTTCCGCGACTACCTCAACAACCTGCCGGCGGGCGCCAGCCTGAAGGGACGCGACGGCCGCTACATCCTGGTCAACCAGACCTTCGCCGACTGGGTCGGCCTGGAACCGGAGGACCTGATCGGCCGCACGGCCGCCGAACAGCCGGTCTGGAAGACCCGCGAGGACATGGCCGAGATCATCGAGGAACAGGACCGCAACGCCATCGACAAGGGCGAGACGACGCTCCTGGAGCGCGTCCATACCTTCGCCGACGGCACCGAGCACGTAATCGCGGTGGCCAAGTTCCCGCTGAAGGGCGCGGACGGCCGCAACGCCTTCATCGGCACCATCCTCACCGACATCACCGAACTGAAGGAGGCCGAGGCGGCGCGGACGGCGGAGAAGGAGATCCTCGAAAGAACCCTCAACAACTTGCTCAAATACAAAAATAAAACAGACGACGAAAACAGAGCAATAGAAATCA
>JAPPPF010000074.1:0-2234 GCA_028817665.1 Magnetovibrio sp.
GTTCGCCTGCGCGCCGGAATGCGGCTGCACGTTGACGAAGGCGCAGTCGAACAGCTGCTTGGCGCGGTCGATGGCAAGAGCCTCGGCGACGTCGACGTGCTCGCAGCCGCCGTAGTAACGGCGCCCCGGATAGCCCTCGGCGTACTTGTTGGTGAGCACCGAACCCATCGCCTGCAGCACGGCCACGGAGACGATGTTCTCCGACGCGATCAACTCGATCTGATCCTGCTGGCGGCTCAGTTCGTGGCTGATGGCGCCGGCGATTTCCGGGTCGATGTCGCTCAGACTCTTGGCGAACAACCGGGCTTCGGTGTCGTTGGCATAGGACGCGGTCATGATCGTTCTCCTTCGCGGACCCGAGGCCCTTGCTTCAGCATTCGGTGACGTTGACGGCGAGGCCGCCTTCCGAGGTTTCCTTGTATTTCGACAGCATGTCGACGCCGGTCTGGCGCATCGTCTCGATGGCCGTGTCGAGGGGCACGAAGTGCGTGCCGTCGCCCTTCAGCGCCAGCGAGGCGGCGTTCACCGCCTTCACCGCGCCCATGGCGTTGCGTTCGATGCAGGGCACCTGGACGAGGCCGCCAACCGGGTCGCAGGTCATGCCGAGATGATGCTCGATGGCGATCTCGGCGGCGTTCTCGATTTGCGCGTTGGTCCCGCCGAGGACGGCGCACAGGCCCGCCGCCGCCATCGCCGAGGCCGAGCCCACCTCGCCCTGGCAGCCGACCTCGGCGCCGGAAATGGATGCGTTGGTCTTGATCAGGCCGCCGATCGCCGCGGCCGTCAGCAGGAACCGGTGGATGCAGGCAGTCTTGGCGCCGGGGATGAAATCCAGATAGTAGCGGAGCGTCGCCGGGATGATGCCGGCGGCTCCGTTGGTCGGCGCCGTGACGATCCGCCCGCCGGCCGCGTTCTCCTCGTTGACGGCCAGCGCGTAGAGGCTGATCCAGTCCATCACGGTGTGCTCGAAGCGCATGTTGCGCCCCTTCTCGGCTTCCAGGCCGTCGAGGATCTGCTTGGCGCGGCGCTTCACATTGAGGCCGCCAGGCAGGATGCCGTCTTGCGCCAGCCCCCGTTCGATGCAGGCGTTCATGGTCGCCCAGATCTTGTCGAGACCGGCGCGGACCTCGGCCTCCGATTGCCGGGTGCATTCGTTCTCGAGCTTCATGCGGGAGATGGTCTTGCCGGAGGCCTCGCCCATGGCCAGCATTTCCTCCGCGGTGCCGAAGCCATGCGGCACGTCGACCGGCGCGTCGCCTCCGCCGTCGGCGAAGGCCGCCAGCTCGCCGTCGGAGACGACGAAGCCGCCGCCGACGGAATAGTAGACCTGGGCCAGCAGTTCGGTCCCGTCACCGGCGAAGGCGGTGAAGCTGAGACCGTTGGCGTGGCCGGGAAGCGGCGGGCCGTAATCGAACTCGATATCCTTGTCGGGGTCGAAATCGATGGCGCGTTCTCCGTCCAATTCGAAACGGCCGGACGTCCCGACCCGGGCGACCATGCCGTCGACGGCATCGGGATCGACGGCGTCGGGGCGCGCGCCGAGAAGCCCGAGGATCACCGCCGTGTCGGTGCCGTGCCCCTTGCCGGTGAAGGCGAGCGACCCGTGGAGGCGGGTCGCGACACGCGCCGTCTCGCCGAACCCGCCTTTGGCCCTGAGGTCGTCGATGAACCGCGCCGCCGCGACCATCGGTCCGACGGTATGCGAGCTCGACGGCCCGATGCCGATCTTGAACAGATCGAAGACGCTGAGGAACATAGGCACTCTCCCTATTCCCGTCACCCGGTCGGTGGTCGCAGCAATCTCGGTCATCGTGGTTCCTTCCGAAGGCGCGAATCGGACGCTTTTTGTGCCAAAGCGGACATCGGGAACCTGTCAGACGACGCCTCGGAGGTCCAATCCAACGTCACCATACCACCCATAGGTCGCGCCGATAGCGCGGATTCCGGCGATTCCTCGGAAACCGCCCGAAAACCGGGCTTTTTACCGGTTGTTAAACGGAAGCGGTCAGGATTAGGTTGGTTGGGATATTGGGGCGCGAAGGAAACACTTTTGCCGCCATCGGAAGACACACCGCACGGCAACATGAAACCGCCGCCGGACACCGAGGACGCCGTCGCCGTCGCCTTGCATCAGGAGCGCGAGACCGACCGGGCGCCGAAGGTCGTGGCCGCCGGACGGGGCGGCGTCGCCGAGCAAATCCTGGAGATCGCGTTCGCCCAGGGCATCAAGGTCC
>JAPPPF010000074.1:2244-3404 GCA_028817665.1 Magnetovibrio sp.
ATTCAGAGGTGCCGACGGAAGCCTTCGCGGCGGTCGCGGAAATCCTCGTTTATCTCTACCAGGCGAACGGCGAAACGCCACCGGGCCAAGCCGAGGCCCGCGCGGGCAATCCGGCGAAGACCGTCCAGGAACTGGCAGACGAACTGGCCGGCAAGTGGCGCGACGGCGAGGCACAGCGTAAATGAGCGGCGACGGCATGGACCCGCGCCAGCGGATCGAGGCCGTCGCGCAGCGTGTGCACGCGGCCCGTGAAGACATCGCCGCCGATCGCGGCGTCGACCTCGCCGGCCTGCAGGACGACGTCAAATTGATTTGCGATCTGGTGCGCGACCTGCCATCGACGGCGGATCGCGCGGGCTTGGCCGACGCGGTCGAGAAATTGATCGCCGACTTCGACGATCTCGAAGCGGCACTGACGGCGCAACACGAGCGCCGGAGCGGCGGGACGGATCGCTGATGGACACGGCTGATTATCTCCGCTTTGCGCTCGCCTTGATATTCGTCCTGGGCCTGATCGGCGTTCTCGCCAGCGTCGCCAGGAAGGCCGGATTCGGATTCCCCGCGAAAGCGATCAACCCGGACGGCAAGCGGCGCCTCTCGATCGTCGAGATCACGGCCCTCGACTCGCGGCGACGCCTGGCGCTGATCCGGCGCGACGACGTCGAGCACCTGCTCTTGTTGACGCCGACCTCGGAGGTCGTGATCGAGACGGGCATTGCACCGGGCGAACACCGGCCCGGGCGTGCCGCCGTGTCGCCCGGCGACGGCGATCCGATGGGTCAGTCGGAGAACGGCGCGTGAGGCGCCTCCGGCCACTCATCAAACCGGGCATCCGGTTGGGACTGGCGGGCGCATGCTCCGCGGCACTGATCGGATTGCTCATGGTCCTGGCGGAGCCGGCCGCGGCGCAGCAGATCAATCTGGATTTCGGCCAGGGCGGCGAAGCGACCGGACGGATCGTCCAAATCATCGCACTGGTCACGGTGCTCAGCCTGGCGCCGTCGTTGCTGATCATGGTGACGTCCTTCGTGCGGATCCTGATCGTCCTGGCCTTCCTGCGGACCGCCATGGGTACCCAGCAAACGCCACCCAATCAGGTGTTGGCGTCGCTCGCCCTGTTCCTCACCTTCTTCGTCATGATGCCGACCTTCGAACAGGCA
>JAPPPF010000074.1:3414-7012 GCA_028817665.1 Magnetovibrio sp.
CGAGTGCGAGGCCTTCGAGCGCGTCTCCGGCCCGTTCCGGAACTGCCTGCTGAAGCATGTCCGCGAACAGGACCTCAAATTGTTCGTCGATATTTCCGGCGCCCGCGACGAGGAAGTGCGCGCCGACAGGATGCCCATGCGGATTCTCATCCCCGCGTTCATGATCTCGGAGCTTCGGCGCGCCTTTGAAATCGGGTTCCTGATCTTCGTGCCGTTCTTGATCATCGACATGGTGGTGGCGTCGGTCTTGATGGCCATGGGCATGATGATGCTGCCACCGATCATCATCGCGCTGCCGTTCAAGATCATCTTCTTCGTGCTCGTCGACGGCTGGTTCATGGTCGTCGGATCGTTGGTGAGGAGCTTCGGCGGTTGAACCGGCGCCGCCGCGCCGGCGGCGTCATTCGCGGTTGAGCAGGCGCCGGCCGACGACGGCGATCTTCTGTTGCACCTGATCGGCCGTGAAGGGCTTCGCGATGTAGAGGTCAACGCCGAGTTCACGGGCCTCGGTGACGTCGTCGGACGTGGTCTTCGCGGTCAACATGACGAACGAAACGCCGAGGTCCCATTCGCGTACCTTCTTGAGGACGTCGATGCCCGACATTTCCGGCATCATCCAATCGCAGAGAAACATGTCGAACGGTTTGGCGACGGGTTCACGAAGGAGTCTGAGCGCCGTTTTCGGACTGTCCGTCGTGGTGATGTTGCCGATACCAAGGTCCTTGAGGATATGCTCGATGAGCTGCAAAACCATCGTGTCGTCGTCGCAGATGAGGACGTCCAGGTCGCGGAACTCCGGATGCTTCGGAGGCTTCATGCGGCGGCATCCGCGGATATGGGATGGACCCTGCCCTCGGCACCACCGGCTTCATCGGGAACCTCAGTCCGCAAACTCATCCGCCCTTGGTTTCGCCCTGCCTTTCGCCGGATTGGCCGGCGGCGCCCCCCGGCGCACCGCCGGCATCGGCGGTGGTCTGCGAGGTCATGCCGCTGAGGCCTTGCTTCTGCAGCCGCTCCTTGTAGGCGGAAAGGAAGGTCTTGAACCCTTCGGCAAGCTTGACCCGCCGCTCGACACTGGCCGGGTCGATCAATCCGAATGCTGTCGGCGCCGATACCAGTCGGAAGGCGTCCTTCAATTCCGTCGCCTCCAAGGCCCGACCGTAATCACGGCGGACGCGGCCGAGACCGCGCTCGTTGCCCGATAGCACCAGCGCGATCGAATAATTGAGGACGTTCTGGGATTGCTCGGGGTTGAGCGGCTTTTCCTTCTCGGCGCCGGACTCACGGACGATCTTCCGCAAGGACTGAGACGCGTTCGCCCAATCGCCGGACCGCCAGAATATTTCCGCGCGCAGGAGGTCCGCATCGGGCGCCTTGTCCTTCTTCAGGATTTCGAGCGACTCCTCCTCGCGCCCCATGCCCATGAGCGCCCGGGCGCGGAGATGCCGGCGCTGCGTGACCAAGCCTTCCGGCTGTCCGGGCTCGTTGGTGGCATCCAAGGCGGCGAGGCTGCGATCATAATAGCGGGCGAGCAGGTAAAGCACGGAGAGACGCGCACCCACCTCGGCTTTCAGCGCGCCTTTCAGGCGGAAACGAATTTGACCCTCGAGAATCTCGGCGGCCTGTTCCAGAAGATCGACGCCGGCGAGGCGGTCGGCGAGCTTGCGGATCATCTCGTCGCCCTTGACGCCGGCGGGTGTCAATTCCTTGAATTCCTCGTAGACCGCGATCGCCGTGACCGGCGGCATGCTGTCGGCATTGCCGTCCAGATAGAGGCCGTTGAAAACATCCGCCATCTGCTGGGTGACCTGGGGCGCTTCCTCGTTATCCCGGAAATAGGTCGCCGCCTGGCGCAGCGCCTGCAGGCCGTTGCGGTAGATTCCCTCGTCCAGGTAGAGACCGCCGAGCCGGCGCAGCAGCCGGAATTCGAAATCGTCGCCTCGCCACGCGTACCGCAGCCGTTCGAGTATTTCGATCGCCTCCTTCGGTTCCATCCGGCGGAGCTTGAGCAGGAGTTCCATGCGCGCGATGGTCGCCTTGGCGCGGCTCGGTCCATGCCGGGATTCCTGTACGGCCTCCCACTTCGTGATGGCGCCGTCGACGTCGCCGCCGAGATCGAGCAGACGCCCTTCGACGAACTCGACCTGAGCCAATTCCGCCGGGCCCGGCGACAACGCCTTGAGGGCGTCGATGAAGGTCTTGGCCGTCTTGATATCACCGATTTCCACGGCCGCGTCGGCGACCAGCGTCCCCATCGGGATCTTCAGGGCGCGCGGATACTTGCGCGTCACACTGCCGGTTCGCCGCAGTTCGGGCGCCGCGGCCAGCAGATCTCCGGACGCCGCGACCACCGCGGCCCGCCAGAAATTCGCCTCGCCGGTGCCGTCGAGACTCTCGTGGGTGAAATCGGCGGCCGCGTCAGACAGCCGGCCCATCAGGTAGCTCGCGGCGCCACGGATCAAGCGGTATTCCGGTTGATCCTCAACCTCGGGACGCTGCTCCTTCATGCGGTCGAGAACCCCCAGGGTTTCGGCGGTGAACCGGTTGGCGAAAAAGAAACGGGCCAGGTTATAGCGTTTGAGTTCGCGCTGCTCGCCACGGCTGACGGCGACTTCGTTCTGCAGTTCCTGTTTCCGGTCGATGAACTTCTCGGTGTCCTTGAGCTCCCACTTGTCGAGCTCGAAGATCTTGGTCAGCGGCTTCAGGGCGCTGAGCTTGGCGCTGGCGGCGACATCGGCGGACACCGGAGTCAGCGCGAGTTTCGCGCCGGACGTCAACTCCACGCCCTGCCGCAGCGGCCGCACCCGCAGGTCGTCGACCAGCGGCTTCACGACGATGCCCTGCGCGGTTTGAAGAATTCTCACCTGTGAATACGTGTAGGCCTGAGCCGTTCCGTGTCCCAGGGGAATGACCGGAATGACCACCAAGTTGTCGCCGATCTCCGGGTCGGTGATGCCCACCGGTTGGCCGGGTTCGGGCACCGGTACGAAGATGCGGGCGCCGACCGGCGAATCGGGTTGGGCCTTGATCTCGAAGGGTGAAGCGGTCACCAAGGGTTGTTCGCGAACCTCGATGATCCAGCTCAATCCATCGCGCAGGAGCCGCGGATTGACGCGGTCGGACGTCTTGAACCTGAGCACGGTCGCCGTTGGCGTCGGCGCCTGATCGATGCCGCTGATGATCCCCGTACCTTCCCGAAGCAGGGACTGAACGTCCACCTTTGATGCCTTGTCGAAGATGACCCAGATAAATCCGACCCGGCGGAACACTGCGGCGGCGACCGGCTCATCCCAGGCAAACTTCAATTTGACGCCGGCCTTCGGACTCTTCGGCTCGGGCGGCGGCGCCGGCTCACCGTCGGCGGTCTTTTCGCCGTCGTCCTTGGCCGCCTCGGCCGACTCACCATCCGCCTTCGGCTTCGCGGCCTGGGCGGGGACCGGCTTCAGAGCCAGAGGCTGCCCCACGGTCGCCGCGGTGGCGGCGGTGGCGGCGGCTGTCGTGGTCGTCGCAGGGGTAGATAGCGATGGCGTCGCACTCTGGGACGCGGCGGCGGCCGTCTTCGCGGTTGCCTCCGAGCCCGGCCGGGGCGTCTCGTCGG
>JAPPPF010000004.1 GCA_028817665.1 Magnetovibrio sp.
GCGTTTCACCATTTCCACCAGCCAATCCTGCATGAGCTCCTGGTTGGTGCGCGCGAAGAAACCGCGGATGATCCGCCCTTCCTCGATCTTGCCGGTAGCGAAGACCTGCTCGGCGAACACCTCGTCGAAGTGCATGGAGGGCGATTTCTCCGTATGGCCCTTGAGCTCGAGCCAATGCGCGGTCGCCTTCATCACGCCTTCCGGGTTGACGTCGCGGGGGCAGGCGTAGGTGCATTTGTTGCAGCTCACGCACTGCCAGATGATGTCCTTGTCGCGCAGCAGCTCGTCTTCCATGCCCATGCGGATCAGGTAGATCCAGAAGCGCGGGTTGAAGCGGTCATCCAGGGCGTTGATAGTGCAGGCGTTGGTGCACGATCCGCACTGCCAGCAGCGGTGGATGTTCTCGGCGCCGGGAAGCGCCGCGATCTCGTCCTCCATGGCCTCGTTGTAGTCGGTGACGACGCGCGGCTCGATGAAGGTCGACCAGTGGCCGGAGACGTCGACGCCATCGATCTCCAGCGTTTCGTGGGTGACCAGGTTTTCCGGCCGGATCAGGTGTTTTTCATGGATCGGCATGGCGAACCCCTAGCACTCGACCAGTTCGGGCATGGTGAAGCGGCCGCCGCCGGCCATCTTGACCCGGGTCCGGCCAGTGCCGGCGTCGACGCCGTCGAGGCCGAGCATGCGCCGGGTGTATTCCATCGGGTCGATCTCGGACGAGAAATCGGTCTTCAGATAACTGCCGCCCTGTTCGCAGATGTAGTCGGCGTAGACCTGGGCGGTCAGCATGTCGACGTAGTAGAGCATGTCGCGGAAGACGCCGTTGTCGGCGAGGAATTGGCTCAGCTCCTCGCGGAGCATCAGGAACGTGGCGTAATCGTCGGCGACCTCGATGGTCATGTGGTCGACGTCCTCGGCGTGCCAGATCTCGCGCAGCACGCCGGTGTTGGCCTCAACGTCCCAGACCCAGCGGGTCATCAGCGGATACTGCTCGGGGTTCGACCAGTGCAGCAGTTCGGCGGCGAGGTCGCGGACCCAGCGGTACTTGCGGCCGTCGGGGAAGGCGGTGGCGAAGACCGCCAGGCGCTTGTCCGTGTCGCTGCCGTCCGCGGCGCCCGTGAGCAGGTCGCGGATCAGCTCGCGGACCGTGGCCATGTCGTTGGTCTCGAGCCAGCCGCCGATGCGCCGGCGCACCGGCGCCATGAAGGCGCAGAGCCCGATGAATGATTTCTCGTCGAGCGTCCCGAGGTTGTCCGGCTTCAGCGCCTCGGCGAACACCGAGGCCTTGAACTGGAGGCCCTGGATGTAGGCTTCGACGCCGCCGTGTTCCTCGGCGTTGGCGAGCAGCCGCTCGAAGGCGTGGCGCAGTTTCGGCCCGCTCAGCTCGAGGACTGGCAGGAGATCCGGCTTGCCGCCTTCGAGGACGCGGAGTTCGCGGGCCACGGCGCCGCTCACTCCGCCGCCGCCGGCGCGCCGAGAACCGACAGGGCGGCCAGCGCCGCGCCCTGCGCCTGGGCGATGGAATCGTCGATGGTCTCCGGGCCCGTCGCGGCGCCGGCGACCAAGACGCCGGGGCGCGAGGTCCGGCCCATGCCGCCGTAGCTGTCTTCCTTGGCGATGTGGCCGTGCTTCTGCAACTGGATGCCGAAGGTGGACGCAATCATCACGTTGTCGATGTTCGGGTCCATGCCGATGGCGTGGACGACCATGTCAAAGGGGATGGTGATCGGGCGTTTGACCAGCGTGTCCTCGCCCTTGACGATCAGCTTCTCGCCATCCGACGTGACCTCGGCGATGCGCGCCTTGATGTACTTGACCTTGAACTCCTCCTGGGAGCGCCAGTAGTAGAGGTCCTCGTAGAGGCCGAAGGTGCGGATGTCCATGTAGTAGATATAGACGTGGCAGTCGGGCAGTTCCTCGCGGATCTCCATGGCGAGGTTGGACGACACCGTGCAGCAGATCTTCGAGCACCACTCGCGGCCGATCTGGCGGTCGCGCGAGCCGACGCAGAGCAGGATGGCGACGCGCTTGGGTTGGCGCCCGTCGGACGGACACTTGACGCCGTCGCCCGACGAGATCATCTGCTCGACCTGGGTCGTGGTGACGACGTCCGGAAAGGTGCCGAAACCCCATTCGGGCGTGTGGACGCTGTCGAAGTGGGTGAAGCCCGTGCACAACACCGCGGCGCCGGCGTCGAACGCCGTGTCGTCGGAGAGCTTGGCGGTGAAGGCGCCGGCCTCGCCGTCGAAGGCGGTCACGGTCTGGCCGAGGCGCACGTCGATCAACGGGTCGACGGTGACCGCCGCGACCATGCCACCGATGGCGTCCTTGGCCCATTCGCCGGTCGGCACCAGCTTGGCGTAGCCCGAAAGGATCGGCCCGCCGCCGAGCATGTCTTCCTTCTCCACCAGGGTCACCCGCTGGCCGACGTTGGCCAGCGACTTCGCCGCCGCCAGGCCCGCCGGCCCGCCGCCGACGATCAGAATGGGATTGGTCATGTCGTCGTCCTATTCAGCTCTCGGATCTTCGCTCAAGCCTGGGGCGCCTGGACCGGCTTGAAACCCGGTCCCGACGTGATCTTCAGGCGCGGGTCGTAGAGGCTTTCGCCGCGGCCTTCCTTGACCTCTTCCAGATAGGCCTCGAAACCGGCCTTCTTGGCCTCCCAGTCGATGCCCATCTTCTCCATCAATCCTTCGACCTCGGAGGCGTGCCAGTGGAGCTGCACGATCTTGTAGGGATCGGCGCCGCAGGCCAGCGCCGCGAACTGGCAATCGGCCATGACCGGCAGCGAGACCTCCTTGTCGGGCCCGCCGGCCTTGGAGATCCACTGGTTCTTGTCGAGTGTCGTGATGCAGCCGGTGTCGTGACCGATCATCACGTCGGCCTGGGCCTCCTCGACGGCGACGCGGATCTTGCGGTCGATGGCGTAGGACCGGGTGAACTCGCGCTCCGAGATGATGTGACGGAAGCCGAAGCCGCAGCAGTCGTACCAGGTCGAGTAGTCCTCGACGCGCGCCCCCAGCTCCTCGATGATGCCAGTGGAGACCGCGACCCGGTTGCCCTCCAGGATGTCGTCGTCGTAGATGGCGTCCTCGGGGATCATCTTGTAGACGTGGCAGGCCGGGTGGATGGTGGCGCGGATGTGGGAGACGTCGATGGTCCGCCGCGCCGCGATCTCCGGGCGCATGACGTGCAGCCATTCCGAATAATGCACGATCTCTTCCGGGATCAGGAGCTTGCCGTCGACCAGCCGGCCGAGCTTGCCCAGGATCTTCTTCACCTGGTCGCGGAGTTCGGCGGAGCCCAGCAGGAACTTGCGGATTTCCTTGTAGTTGCCGAACGACGTACCGCAATGGACGAGCGGGTAGAAGTGTCCGTCCTCCAGCCCCTGCGCCTTGCCGGCGACGTAGGCCTGGTGAAAGTTCCGGAGGAACACGGCGGCCAGGCTGACGACGTTGCCGATGCCGGAGCCGTGGTAGTTCCAGGCGGTGCACGAAGTCTGGTCGGTTTCGTCCAGGTAGGCGATCCCGAGCTCGTTCTGCAGCCACAGCAGCGACGTCGGATAGCCCGGGATGTTGCCGCACTGGCCGCAGGACTTGTGATGCCAGAGCTGGTTGGTGGGGACGCGCTTCTGCCAGCCGAACAGCGTCTTCACCATCTTCGGCTTGTGCTGGTCGTCGATCCGGTGGACGACGATCTCGCCGTCCTTCTCGAGGTCCCACATGACGTCGCGGACGTCCTCGACGCGGTCCTTGTTGGTCAGCATGGCGCGCTTGTCGACGCGGGCCTCGACCCAGGACGTCGCCGTGGCCGCGTCCTGGGCGCTCAGCTTGGCGTCGTTCCATTCGGATCCATGGCCGGTCAGGCGTTCGCCGCAATTCTCTTTCATCACTTGTCTCCCTCGTGCGAATGCACGGTCATTCCCAAGTATGGAGGCGTCAATCGTCGTCCTCGTCGTCGTCTTCCTGGTCCTCGAGCCAGTCCTCGTAGTCGTCGCGCTTCTCGTCCATGATGTCCTCGATGACGTCGAACAGGTTCTCGTCGATGGTCTCGAGCTGGTCGAGGACGCCGGTCATCTCCCAGATGGTGTAGAGCTCGACGGAGGTCTTCAGGTTGACCTCCCAGGCGGTCTCGGTGGTGTTCAGCGTCGGCATGGGGATCGCCTGGCGCAAAAGCTTCAGGGGCGCGTCGACCTTCGAGATGTTCGGCCCCCAGTCGGCGAAGTGGTCCGGGTTAATCATGTCCGGCGCCAGCTGGTTGCCGGTCGAGATCAGTTTCAGCATGACCCGCGAGAACGGCCGCAAGACGTCCTTCGCCGACTGCATGCCGTGCTTGATGGCGACCTCGCGCATGATCATCACCAGCGAGCCGGGCGAGTTGCCGAAGGGGCAGCGCGCGGCGCAGGTGTAGCATTGCGCGCAGGCCCAGATCTTTTCCTGCATGGCGTCGTAGACGCCTTCCAGGTTCTCGGTCCAAAGCAATTGGACGATCTCGCGAGGGCTGAAATCGTAGTAGTGCGCCGCCGGGCAGGTCGCCGTGCAGATGCCGCAGTTCAGGCACCCGTTGAGTTCGTGATCGAAGCGGATGTCCTTCTGGATGTCATGGAAGACCTCTTCCAGGTCTTCGCGGTCGATGACCGGCGCGTCGGAGACCGGGTCGCCGATGAAGTCCTGTACGCGGGTGCCGGCGGCGTGCATTGGGTCGGCTCCTAGTAGGTGAGGACGCGGGCGTCGTCGTCTTCCATCACCTGCTCGATGACGTAGGCACCGCCGACGATGCCCTCGCATTCGGGGATCAGGTCGTCCTCGGTCATGTCGAACAGGTCCAGGTTGGGCGAGCAGCAGTAGAACTTGCAGCCGGCCTCGTGGGCGTCCTTGATGAAGTCGTAGACCGACTTCGGCGAGCCCTCCTTGACCACCAGTTGCTCGGCCACGCCCTTCTTCATGAGTTGGCCGGCGGTCGCCGTGCAGACCACCTCGACCTCGTAGTCCATGGCCGCGGCGACGGTCGCCTGGAAGAACGGCGCGCCCAGTTCCTCGCCGTTCTTCGGGTCCGTGTTGACCATGATGATGATGAGTTTTTCCGCCACTCGCCGTCTCCCCTGGGGTCCAGGCCCCGTCATCCCGGTGGGCCTCAGCCCACGAAGCCCGGCACCGCCGTTTGCCGTCGGTCGCCGATGCCGTGTTCAACTATTCGATAACAACATTATATAAAAAATGAATATGTTGCAACCCCAGGGAAATTAAGGGTTTGCGGGGCGCGATCTCTCACAGGCTTGTGATCGGGTTTTGTCTTAGGCGGGGCCATCCAAGTGCGCTAAAACACCCCGTCACAAATCCCATTCCCGATCTATTGGAGCCGCCTTCATGAGCGCCCTGTTCCAGCCGCTGAGTTTGCGCGGCGTCACGTTTCGCAACCGCATCGCCATCTCGCCGATGAGCCAGTACCGGGCCCGGGACGGCTACGCCAACGCCTGGCACCAGGTGCATCTCGGCCGCTTCGCCTTGGGCGGCGCCGGGCTGGTGTTCGCCGAGGCGACGGCGGTCGAGGCCGATGGGCGCCGCACCCACGGCGATCTCGGGCTCTGGGAGGACGGCCAGATCGCGCCGTTGGCGCCGATCGCGAAGTTCCTCGCCGACGAGGGCGCGGTGCCGGGCATTCAACTCGGCCACGCCGGGCGCAAGGCGTCGGAGCGCCGGCCCTGGCACGGCGAGACGCCGGTCGACGCGGAAGACGAGGCGGAGCGCGACTAGGCGCCGTGGCCGGCCATCGCGCCCTCGGCGGTGCCCTATGACGAGGGGTGGCCGGCGCCGGCGGAGATGACCGAGACGGAGATCGGGCGCGTGGTCCAATCCTTCGGTGACGCCGCGGCGCGCGCCGCCGAGGCCGGTTTCCGGGTGCTCGAGGTCTACGCCGCGCACGGGTTTCTGGTGCACCAGTTCCTGTCGCCGCTGGCCAATTTCCGCGACGACCAATGGGGCGGCGACGCCGAACGCCGGCGCCGGTTCGCGCTTGAGGTGGCGAAAGCCATCCGCACCCAATGGCCCGACGGTTATCCGTTGCTGTTCCGGCTCTCGGCGAGCGATTGGGTCGACGGCGGCATCGAGGTCGAGGACACGGTCGAGACGGCGCGCGCGCTGGCCGCCGAGGGCGTCGACATGGTCGACTGCTCGTCCGGCGGCATCGGCGGGCGCGAACGGCCGAAGCGTATGGCCATCGCGCACGGCTTCCAGGTGCCGTTCGCCGAGCGCGTCCGCCGCGACGCCGGCCTCAAAACCATGGCCGTTGGGTTCCTCTGGGACGCCGAGATCTGCGAGAAGGTGATCGCCGAGGGCCAAGCCGACATGGTGGCGCTGGCCCGCGAGGTCCTCGACGACCCCAACTGGCCGCTGCACGCGGCCGGCCGCCTCGGCGCCGACCCCGACCACGCGATGTGGCCGCCGGAAATGGGGTGGTGGCTGGGTAAACGCGCCCGCCTGATCGGGAAACTCGGCCTCCGCTAGGCGCCCCGCTGCTCCATCCAACCGGTGATCTGGATCAGCCCGGTCATGATCGGCACGAGGGCGTCGACCAGTTCGTTTTGAACGGTGCGCAACGCGTCCAGGCCGGGGCCCGGGTCGGCGGGGCTTTCCTCGAACTCCATGATCAGGTCTTCGATCATGCCGAGCTTGATCCCCGGGTGGCCGCTGAACCCGAGGCAGTTTTGGGCGGGCTGGAAGATCACCGGGTCGCCGGCTTCGTCGGTGGCCAGGATGTCGGCGTGCGGCGGCGGCACCGGCCGGTCGCGCATGTAGGTGACCACGGGGAAGCGTTCCGGCAGGAAGCCGTTGAGGGCGCTCTCTTCGCGGCGCGCCGCCTCGCCGACGGCGAAGCGCAAGGGCGCCGCCTCGACGCCGCCGCCCGACGCCAGCGCCAGGATCTGCGCGCCGACGCCGATGCCGATGACCGGCGCGCCGGCCAGCAT
>JAPPPF010000213.1:0-5860 GCA_028817665.1 Magnetovibrio sp.
AAGAACGGCAGCACCGAGGAGACCCTCAAGTGCCCGGCCCCGTAATCCCCGGCCGCCCCCAGGAACGCCTCAGTCTCGCCGACCACGCCGAACAGCCGCTGGGTGATCTCGAACAACGACCGGCCGATGGCGGTCAGCTTGGCCTTGCGCTGGGCGCGGTTGAAAAGCTCGATGCCGTAGGTCGCCTCGAGCTCGCGGACCTGCTCGGTCACGGTCGGCTGCGACACGTTGAGCTCGCGGGCCGCGCCGGTGAAGCTGCCGGACTTGGCGACCGCGTGGAAGGACCGGACCTGTGTGTATTTCATCGTGAATTCCTATTCAATGGATAGAAAATAAATATTTTTCCTATGATATGAAAAGGCCGACAATAGGGTCAATGGTCCGGTCCGCGGCCTCCAGAAACCTACGGCGACCCATGGGTCCGCGCGCCCGAACGAGCGACATCGGGGAGGAAGTCATGACGGCGAGAGACCTGGGCGCGCACCAATTCACCTACGCCACGATCACCGATACCCACGTGAACTTCGGCGAAACCGAATGCAATTCGGAGTTCGAGATCAATCAGCGCGCCAACGCCCGCATGCGTCACGTGATCAACGATCTCAACAGCCGCGACCTGGCGTTCGTCGTGCATCTGGGCGACATCGTCCATCCGGTGCCGGCGCTACCCGATCTCTACGAGATGGCGGCGGCCTGTTTCCACACCGAGATTTCCCGGTTGCGCCATCCCCTGCACCTGGTGCCGGGCAATCACGATATCGGCGACAAACCCATCACCTGGGGGCCGGGCGGCGTCGAGTGCGAGGATTACATCAAGCTTTGGGAAAAGAACTTCGGCGCCGTCTACCACGCCTTCGACCACGGCGGTTGCCGGTTCTTCCAGATCGATACCCAGCTCGTCAATTCCGGGCTCGCCGCCGAAGCCGCGCAGAAATCCTGGCTGGAGGCGGAGATGGCCGCCGCCGCCGAGGCCGGCAAGCGGATCTTCATCAACACCCACTACCCCCTCTTCCTGACCGACGCCGACGAGGACGAGCACTTCGACAACCTCGCCCAGCCCGGCCGGTCGTGGTTGCTGGGGTTGATGGCGCGCCACGGCGTCGAGGCGCAGTTCTCCGGGCACGTCCATAACCTCTGGTACAACCGCTACGGCGAAACCGATTGCTACGCCCTGCCGTCGACGGCCTTCGTCCGCCAGGACTACGCCGAGATCTACCGGGCCGCGCCGCCGCCGGGAACCGAAGGCGGCCGCAGCGACTTGGCCAAGCTCGGCTACTTCGTCGTCCACGTCCACGAACACGGCCACATCTGTGAATGGATCAGGACCCACGGCGCGATCGCCGAGCCCGGCGGCGCCGAGGCGGTTCGGCCGGCGCGCGTCGCGCCCGTCCATCCCCTTCAGAACCCCAACACGCGGTTCGGCTTCGACATGCGCCAGAACTGGCTCGAGGTCATCGAGATCCCGCCGTCCGGATCGCTCGACGAGTTCGACCGCAAGCGGACCCGGAACGACTACATCCTGATGGCGCTGATCGAAACCGGGGTCGCACGGGTGCGGATCCCGGCCAGCGACATCCTCGATCCCGCGCACCGCGCCCGGCTCGATGCCATCGCCCGCCACGGGTTCCGGTTCACCCTGTTCTCCTTCGGCGTGCCGGACGCCCGCCTGCTGGCCGCGGTGGAGGGGGCGCGGGGGCTGATCGACATCTGGGAGATCTGCGACACCGACGCTGACCTCGCCGCCGCCACTGAGGCGGCGGGATCGGTGGCCGGGGCCGCCGGCATATCGCTCTACCTGTCGCGGATCCGGACCCGCGAGGACCAGGAGAGCGCGACTGGCAAGTATCACCACATGATCGTTCACGGCTTCGCCCCCGACGACGGCGCGCACATCGAGCGCGCGGCGGCGCTCGACGGCGTTGACGGACTGGTCTTCCGGATCGAGGGCCAGACCTCGCCCTGGCAGGCGGCCGCCGACGCCCGGCGGGCGTTGCAGGGCAAGAACCTGAAGGCCTCGCTGCACATCCGGATGACCCAGGGCGCGCCGGGCCTGAAGCAGACGGACGACACCTGGGTCGCGGCCCGCGCCGCCGAAGCCGTCGCCGCGGCGGCGGCCTTCGACGACGTCCACGTTTACGCCGATACCTTCGCCGACGTCGACCGCGGGTACTACCGGCGCCACGGGATCGTCGACCGGTTCTGCAATCCGCGCCCGGCGTTCGACGTGGTCCGCCACCTGAACGGCGCGCTGGCCGGCGGGCATCCCTACGCGCCCGGCGACGACGGCGGGGCCCTATCGCTGGTCGGCGCCGACGCGCGCCGCCTCGAACTCATCCATGGCGATCCCCCGCCCGCCGGCGCGCGACCGGACGCCGCGGTCGATCTCTACACCGGGGAGGCGCCGCGCGCCGGGGAACACGATAAACATCGAATTTTCCTATTGAAACGATAGATAATTGATATTTTTCCTATAAAAAATTTTCACTCATAATGAACGCAATGACCCGGAGAAGGTCACGGACAACTGAATACGGGAGGCTGTCAGGTGTTGGGCGACGACGTAACGGCCACTCAGCCCGCTCCGATCAATCTTGAAACGCCGACCCGGCGCGGCGACGTCATCGCCGCGGTCCTCTGTCTGCTGGCCGGCCTTCTCGGATATTTCGTCGTCGTGCCGGCCGCCGTCTATGTCCCCGCGAAGTTCGCCGGCACCGCCAACTCCCCGGCCTTCCTGCCGAACGTCATGTTCGTGATCCTGGCGGTGCTCGGCGCCGCCTACCTGGTCCTGAGCCTGATCGCCCGTCACCGGGCCGCCGCCGAGGGCCGGGTCAGCCCGTCCGATTGGGCCCTGGCCGGCGGCACCGCGCTGATCTGCATCGGCTACGTCGCCGCCATCCACGCCGTCGGCATGACGCTCGCCTCGGCGCTGGCCGTCGCGGCGACCATCTACTACTTCGGCGAACGCCGTCCCATGGTGATCGCCAGCATCGCGCTTATCCTGCCGATGCTGCTCTGGTACTTCTTCGTCAAGATCGCCCATATCCTGTTCCCGACGCCGTGGCTGGGGATCATAGAGTGGCTGGAAGCGGCGCTCGAAGCCGGCGCCGGGTTGGTCTAGGGGGCGCCGTGGTCGATCTCGACATCCTCTTCCAGAGCCTCGAGCTGATCCTGCAATGGAAGGTCGTGGCGGCGTGCCTGGCCGGCGTCATCTGGGGCATGTTCGTCGGCGTCACGCCGGGGCTGACCGGGATCATGGCCGTGGTCATCGCCCTGCCCCTGACCTTCTTCATGGACCCGCAGTCGGCCATCGCGCTGCTCCTGGGCATCTACGTCACCGCCATCTACGGCGGCTCGGTGACGGCGATCATGATCGCCACGCCGGGCACGCCCAACGCCGCCGCGACGGTCCTCGACGGCTATCCGCTGGCGCGTCAGGGCAAGGCCCGCCAGGCCCTGGAAATGGCGCTCTACGCCTCGTTCACGGCCGGCATCCTGTCGACCGTGGTGGCGCTCGTGATCTTCCCCATCGTCGCCAACTTCGCGCTCGAGTTCGGCGCCGCCGAGGTCTTCGCGGTGATCGTCTTCTCGATCACCATCATCGCCGGCGTCTCCGGCGAATCGCTGCTCAAGGGATTGATCGCGGCGAGCTTCGGCTTCCTGATCGCGATGATCGGCCAGGACCCCATCCACGGCTCCAGCCGCTTCACCTTCGGCGTCCACGACTTCCAGGCCGGGATGCACATCCTGACTTTGCTGGTCGGATTGTTCACGATCCCGGAAATCATCGTCCGCGGCGTCGAGGCCTATAAGTCGCGGGACGCCGTCAGCGTCGGCGACATGGGCCCCCGGATGACCTTCCGGCAGTTCATCAGCTACTGGCCGACCTATCTGCGCTCCAGCGCCGGCGGCTCGCTTCTCGGCGCGCTGCCCGGGCTCGGCGGCAGCCCGGCGGCGTTTCTCGGCTACTTCCTGGCGCAACGGTTCTCGAAGAAGCCGGAGGAGTTCGGCGAGGGATCCCTGGAGGGCGTCGCCGGCGCCGAGGCCGGCAACAACGCGGTCTGCGGGCCGGCGCTGGTGCCGATGATGAGCCTCGGCATTCCCGGCGACACGACGACGGCGGTGCTCATGGGGGCGCTCGTCATCCACGGCCTCAACCCCGGCCCGATGCTGTTCGAATCGGCGCCCGAGTTCATCTATAGCGTCTTCTTGCTGCTGTTCGTGGCGCTGATCTTCCTGTTCTTCGTCGGCACCGGGGTCATCCGCATGGCCAAGTGGGTGGTCCGCATGCCAACGCAGATTCTGTTCCCGGTGGTCCTGATCCTGGCCACCTACGGGACCTACGCGGTGCGCGGCACCATGGTCGACGTGATTTCCATGTACGCCGTCGGCTTCCTGGGGTTCTTGCTGCGGATCCAGAAGATCCCGGCCGCCCCCTTCGCCATCGCCTTCATCTTGGGTCCGCTGTTCGAGAACGCACTGCGCAAGGCGCTGATCATTTCCGGCGGTTCGCTGGATATCTTCTTCAGCAGCAAGATTTCCATCACCTTCCTGACCCTCGCGGCGCTCAGCGCCGGCGCGAGCGCCTACCTGCACTGGCGGCTCAAGGGCACGAAGGCGGCCAAGATCATCACCGACTAAGGCGGGGAACAACACCGCCGCGACTTCAAAACAAGGCACCAACGGAGATAACGGAGGAAAACATGAGACAGACAGTGAAAACCCGATTGTTGAGCACGGCCATCGTGGCCGCCGCGGCAATCGCGACGGCGCCGGTCATGGCCGGCGACTATCCCAACAAGCCGATCAAGCTGGTGGTCGCGTCCGGCGCCGGCGGATCCACCGACACGGCGGCCCGGATCATGGCCATCAACATCCAGGACCATATCGGTCAGCCGATCATCGTCGTCAACAAGAAGGGCGCGTCGGGCGGCATCGGCATCAACTACGCCCTGAAGGCCAAGCCCGACGGGTACATGCTGATGGAAGGCATGATCGGCGGCCACGTCCTGCATCCGGCGATGAACGCCTCGAGCGGCTACACGCCGGCCGACTACGCGCCGATCGCGATGACCCAGATGAACCCCAACGTCCTGGTGGTCAAGGCGGACTCGCCCTACAAGACCCTCAAGGACCTGTTGGACGCCATCAAGGCGAACCCGGGCAAGCTGAAGTTCTCGCACGCCGGCGCCGGCTCGATCCATTTCTTCGGCATCCATTTGTTGTTGAAGAAGGCGGGGCTCGCCAAGGACGCGGCCGTGTCCATCCCCTACAAGGGCGGCAAGAAGTCCATGGCCGGGTTGCTGCGCGGCGAGGCCCAGTTCCATCAGACCAACCTGGTTTCCGCCATCGGTTTCATGGAAGCCGGCAAGGTCCGCGCACTCGCGGTGACCACCAAGAAGCGCCTGAAGGCCTTCCCCGACGTGCCGACCTATACGGAGCTCGGGTATCCGGGCGTCGACATCTTCGGCTGGCGCGGCGTCATCGGACCGAAGGGCCTGCCGAAGGAGATCGTCGATAAGTGGGCGAAGGCCGTGCAGGACACGATGAAGCGCAAGGGCTGGAAGAAGATGGTCAAGGCCGTCGGCGACGTGCCGCGCTACATGGGACCGGAAGAGTTCACCAAGCACATCGAGAACGACTTCAAGCGCTACCGTGAGATGGCCGAGGATCTGGGCATCCTCGTCAAGTAGCGCTCCGTAACCTCTGGACGGGCGCCGCTACCTCCGGCGTCCATCTCCCAAAGCCACCCGGCCGGCAAGGACCGGCTGGGTGGCCAGGCGGGCCGCTTTTGCCGATCCCGCCTGTCGAACCGGAACGGGACCGACAGCCATGGGCAAGATCACCGAACGCAATACCGCCG
>JAPPPF010000213.1:5870-6955 GCA_028817665.1 Magnetovibrio sp.
TACCGACGCCTCGACCATCGAAACGTGGGGATCGGTGACCATCACCCCGACCGACGACGTCGTGGTTGGCAGTTTCTCGACCTGGACGTTGACCTTCACGGTCGGCGCCTACGCCATGGACGTCGGCGGCGGGTTGAAGATCGGCACCCGCCGGCAGGCCGATTTCGGCCATCCGCAGTTCGACGACCCAGCCGCCGACAACTACGCCACGGTCAGCTGCTCGCGCCCCGGTTCGCGGTTCGAAACCTATTTCGACCACCGCGGCCACAAGCGCCCCTTCAACGCCGTCGTCGTCATCCGCCTCGCCGCCGGGCCGCTCTATCCGGGCGACACCATCACCGTGGTCCTCGGCGACACCTCCGGCGGATCGCGCGGCCTTGCCGTGCAATCGTTTCCCGAGAGCGCCAGCGATTTCGCCGTGTTCATGGACCCCATCAGTTCCGGCGAATACAAGCGGGTCTATTGCGACTCGCCGAATTTCCGCATCCTCACCGGCCCGTCGGAATACTTCACCGTGGTCGCCCCGACCCTGGTCGCCCCCGGCGCGCCGTTCCGGGTCCAGGTGCGCGGCAACGACAAGTTCGGCAATCCGACGCCGGTCGCCGCCCGGGGCCTGAGCCTTGACGCCGACCCGCCCGTCGCCGTCGACCTATCGGAAAGCGACGGCCGGGCGACCTGGATCGACGGCGTCACCCTCGACGGCGAAGGCGTCCGGCGCCTGGAACTGAAGGACGGCGACGCGGTCCTGGCCGTCACCAACCCGATCATCGTCGGCGGCGGCGACGGCGAGACCATCTGCTGGGGCGACACCCAGGCCCAGACCGCGTCCACCGTCGGCATCGGCACGCCGGACGAATATTTCGCCTACGCGCGCGATCTGGCGGCGATCGATTTCACCACCCACCAGGGCAACGACTTCATCCTCTCCGACGATGACCTGGAGGAGGTCCGCCAGGCCGCCCTCAAGCACAACGAGCCGGGCCGCTTCGCCGCCTTCTTCGGCTGGGAATGGTCGGGGCCGACGGGGACCGGCGGCGACCGCAACATCATGTTCCTCGATGACGAGGGGCCGATCTACCGGAGCA
>JAPPPF010000121.1 GCA_028817665.1 Magnetovibrio sp.
CCGCGGCTTGCCATGGACGCCCTTGGTCGCCACATTGTCTGGTATGAACGACATCCAGAAATCCGGGCCTTCGGTCAAGATCATCCCTGACGGCGACGACCGGGAACGGCTGACCTGCCCCGATTGCGGCTACATCGCCTACGATAATCCCAAGGTCGTCACCGGCGCGGTCTGCGTCTGGGAAGACCGCTTCTTGCTGTGCAAGCGCGCCATCGAGCCCAGGATCGGCTATTGGACCATCCCGGCCGGATACCTGGAGCTCAACGAGACCTTTTCCGAGGGCGCCATCCGCGAGGCCTGGGAGGAAGCCCAGGCGGACATCACCATCACCGGCGTCCTCGGGATCTACGAAATTCCGCGGATCTCGCAGGTCTACGTCATCCACAAGGCGGAATTGACCAGACCGAGTTTCGCGCCGGGCGCCGAGAGTGAGGCGGTCGAACTGGTCGACTGGGCCGATATCCCCTGGGACGAGCTGGCGTTTCCGAGCGTCACCTGGGCGCTCAAGCAATACCGCGCGGGCGGCGACATCGCTTTCGTCCGCCATCCCGAACCCTAACCCGGAACGCGCCGCCGGTTTTGAGATTCCGTTAACCTTTTCCGCCTAAATTCCCTAGTCATGACGGACGGGTTAACACTTGCCAACGCGCACACGGGCGGCACGGTTCAGCGGGCCAACGGCTATCAGGCCGACTCGGTCCATCAGGTCCGGGCCCGCGCCGCGGTCACCAACCGGAACCAGACGGAAGAAGAACGTCACGGCCTGCGGCGCCTGAACCAAGTGCTCGACGCCGACCGGCCGCTGCGCGACGACGTCCCCCGCGGTTTCTACCTCAACATCCGGGTTTGACCCCCGCCGACCCGTGAAACGGCGAAACAGCGCGCTTCGGGTGCTCGCGGTCCGCTCGGGCCTCGTCACGTATCTCGCCCTGCTCGTCGGCGCCTGGACGGCGCCCCTCGGCGCGGCCGAACTGGAGGTCGTGGTCGCCGGGCTGCGCAGCGACGACGGCGACGTGCACATCGCGCTCTACGACAAGCCGGAAAAGTTCCCGGAAAGCGAGGGCATGCTCGAGGAGGTCGAGGTGCCGATCGCGGGCCGGCAGGCGCGGACCGTATTCAGGAACCTCGCCGACGGCCGCTACGCCGTCGCCGTTTACCACGACGAGAACGGCAACGACGATTTCGACCAGGGTTTCCTCGGCGTGCCGCTGGAGGATTACGGCTTCTCCAACGAAGCCATCGCCTTCTTCGGGCCGCCGAGCTTCGAGGCGGCGGCGTTCACCGTCGGCGGCGCCACCGGCATCCGCATCGACCTCGGCAACACGCCCTGAAATTCAGCAGTCGTTGCCGCTGCAGCCCTCGCCGTGCAGCGAATAGACCTCGGCCATGTTGAACGGGAAGCTTGCCGTTCCCGTCGCGCCGTCGCGGGCCATCCGGGCGAGCGGTTCCTGCTGGGCCGCGGGCGCCATGGCGAGTTGCGGGTTCTTGCCCCGGAACCGGCGATTGACGCCGCGCACGCCGATGCCGTCGATGATGGCTTCCGCGGCGGTCTCGGCCAGCGCCCGTCCCGGCGCGGCGCAATAATAGCCGAACAGTGCCTGATCGGGGCGCAGCAGCTCATCCTCGCCATGTACGTCCCAGTCGGCGGTGAACGCCATGCAGGCCTGATCGTCGGTGGAGTTCTTGAACGGACGCATCCAGAAGGTCGTCCAGCCGGCACCAAGGCGCGACGCCTCGCCGACCTCAAGCCGCTTGCCCTTGAAGGCGTTCCAAAGCCCGATCACGTCCGACGTGATCAGCGAAAAGTTCAGCGAGACGTTGTCGAGGTAGTAGTGGCGGGCCCGGACAAGAACGATCTCGGCGCGGCCGCCGGGGTTCTCGAACAAGGCGTATTCCTGGCGCTGGTAGGGCTCGACATGAGTCACCCGTTTCGGTTCGACGCCCTTGAACCCGGCGGCGTCGAGGACCAACAGGCCGTCGGCGTCGCTGATCGCGCGGTAGCCTTCGAGCGCCGCCGGCTGCGGCGCACAGGCGGCGATCCCGAGAAATCCGGCGACCAAGACGCCCACGCCAAGACGATTTCCAAACATCCGCGCTCTCCCGTCGTTCAAACAGATATGCATACACGTTAACATAGGCACGCGGCCGCCGATTTCACACCTCGGTGAAAAGATCTTGAAGGCTTTCCTAAAAGGCGTCGAAGCCGGCCAGGAAAGCCGCCTCCTCGGCCGTATCCGCACGCCCGAGCGCCTTGTTGCGGGTCGGGAAACGGCCGAACCGCGAGATCACGTAATGGTGCTCGAGGGCGTAACGGTAATATCCCTCGTCGCCCATGGCCCGGAACAACTCGACGGAACGGATTTGCGCGTCGATGTCCTCGGCGTGCTCGAGCGGCAGATAGAGGAACATCCGCCGGTGGAGCCCGAGCTCGGCGTCGAAACCCCGCCCGATGGCGGTCTCGGCGACCTCCAGGGCCTTGGCGTCGGTGGCGAAGGCCTCAGGCGATCCGCGATTGAGGTTGCGCGGAAACTGATCGAGCAGCACCACCAGCGCCAGCGCGCCCCGGGCGCTCTCGGCGAGCCCGTCCAGTTCGCCCCGCGCGGCGCGGCCGACGTCGCCGGCGAAGGCGTCGCGGATGGCGGTGTCGAAGGCCGGGTCGGCGACGAACCACTCCTTGCGGGGCGTCCCGTCCGCGGCCAGATCCGGGTCCGCCTCGCCGAGCCAGAAGCTCAGAACCCGCGCCGCCGTGTCGCCGCCGTCCGCCGCCATGCCGTCGCCCTCCAAGGTTTTTGACAATTGCCGCGCCAACCGTACCATGGCCCGGCATTTCGAGGGAGGATCGAATGGCCGACGACACCGACATGAAAACCTGGCTCGCCGAGTTCCAGGCCGTCACCGACGGCGCCGGCGACGCCGACCCGGCGCGCGGCCGGGCGCTCAGCGCCCTCGTCCAGGCGGAGCTGCCGGGCCTCGGCTTCGACGGCAGCCACGAAGCCTACGTCAAGCTCTTGGACTCGCTCGCGGACGGCGGACCGGCCGATGAGTGACGATCTGCACCGGTTGAGCCTGAGCGAGGTCGCCGCCGCCATCGCCGGCGGCGAGCTGACCTCGGCGGAGGTCACCGAGGCGGCCATCGAGCGCCTCGAGACCGCCGGCCCGGCGCTCCACGCGGTCCAGGCCATGGACGCCGACGCGGCCATGCAGGCGGCCCGCGCCGCCGACGCCGAGCGGGCCCGGGGCGCGCTCCGGGGGCCCTTGCACGGCGTGCCCCTGGCCCACAAGGACATGTTCTACCGGGCCGGCCGGGTCACCGGCTGCGGCTCGAGGATCCGCGCCGATTTCGTTCCCGAGACCACGGCGCGCGTCCTCCAGGGCCTCGACGCCGCCGGCGCCCTCGATATCGCGCGCCTCAACATGGTCGAGTTCGCCTACGGCGTCACCGGCCATAACGAGGTCACCGGGACGCCCCGCAATCCCTGGAACACGGACCACATCACCGGCGGCTCGTCGAGCGGCTCCGGCGCCGCGGTGGCCGGCCGGCTGATCTACGGGGCGCTGGGTTCCGACACCGGCGGCTCGATCCGGTTTCCGTGCTGCTGCAACGGCGTCGTCGGCATGAAGCCGACCTGGAGCCGGGTCAGCCGCTTCGGCGCCATGCCGCTTTCGCTGTCCCTCGACACCATCGGCCCGATCACCCGCACGGTCCGCGACAACGCGCTCATGTTCCAGGCCATCGCCGGCCACGACCCGCGCGACCCGACCTCGAGCCGGCGCGCCGTCGACGACATGAGCAAGGACCTCGACGCCGGCGTCAAGGGGCTCCGCGTCGCCGTGCCGGAGAACTATTTCTACGATCCGGTCGATCCCGGCGTCGCGGCGCTGGTCCGCGCCAGCCTCGACGTGCTCGCCGACGCCGGCGCCGAGCTGGTCGCCGTGACCGTGCCCGAGACCATGGCCCTGGCCAACACCATGACCAACCTCCTGACCGCGACGGAAGGCGCGGCGCTGCACCAGAACTGGCTGCAGACGCGCTTCGACGACTACGGCCGCCAGACCCGGGCCCGGTTGATGAGCGGCCTGACGATCCCGGCGAGCCGCTATCTGCAGGCCCGCAACCTGCGCGCTCCGATCCTGGCGGAATTCGCGGACGCGGTGTTCGGCAAGGCCGACGTGCTGCACATTCCGGTGATGGTCACCGGCGCGCCGACCATCGCCGAATCGGACGCCGCCGCGAATCCCGGCTTCATGGACATGATCACCGCCATGGGCCATTGCACCCGGCCGATCAACTACCTCGGCCTGCCGGCGCTGACCGTGCCCTGCGGGTTCCTGGAGAACGGCCTGCCGACGGCCTTCCAACTGGTCGGCCGGCCGTTCGCCGAGGCGGCGCTGTTCCGCGCCGGCCAGGCCTACCAGGCGGCCACGGACTGGCACGCGGAATTGCCGTTGAACGGCTGAACCGGCCGGCGCCGGCGTCCTAGTGGACGGCGGCGAAATGACGTAGACTCGCTCCGACGACGGCAATCGCGGCAATCACGGCAAGGCGGACAAGGGTGGTGGACGGAACCGAGGGCGGCGACGAGATGACGGTGGTCCTGCGGCCCGGCAAGATCGATTCCGACGCCTGACAACCGCTCGAACAGGCCTACGTGCGCCAGTTGATCAATTCGATCTTCTCCGACGGCCCGGTGCGCGGCTTCCTGCAATCCCAACTGGCCGGGCCCGGCGCCCAATACGAGAGCCTCAGCCAGTTCATGGGCCAGCTCCGCGGCTTCTTCGCCCAAAACCTGGCGACCGCCATGAAGGACGCGACCATCGGCGGGCTCGACGACGACGTCATCGACCAGGCCCGGCGCCTGGCCCGGTTCGAGGCCGATTTCCAGAAGGACTCGCAGCGCTACCAGTTCCAGGGCAAGGCCAATCCGGCGGCCGTCTTCTGGCCCAACCCCGATCACCCGCGCCAGCCCATCTCGCTCCACGACACCCTGCCGATGATCGAGAACCTGGGCCTCATCGACAAGGCCACGCCGATCGGTTCGGCGGGCAGCTGCTTCGCCGCCGAGATCGCCTATTACCTGCAGGACCACGGCTACAACTACGTGGTCACCGAGTTCGACGAGAAGGACGGCCCGAAGCCCGAGGCCTCGGCCCGCTGGGGCATCATCTTCAACACGCCGAGCATCAAGCAACTGGCCGAGAAGGCCTTCGGCGAACGGACCATGCCGAAGCTCATCGAACACCACGCCGGCGGCAATTACTGGCAGGACCCGTTCCGCGAAAACATCCCCTACCTCTCCATCGACGAGCTGGAGGCCGACCGGAAACGCCACATCCTGGCCTGCCGCAAGGCGCTGGAAACCTGCAAGGTGTTCTTCATCACGCTCGGGCTCAACGAATGCTGGGAGTACCGGCCGGACGGCGCCGTCGCCTCGAGAAGCCCGAAGTCGATGCTGCATTATGCGCTGTTCCGCCACCGCGTGCTGAGCGTCGACGAGAATGTCGCCGAGCTGCAGCGCTTCCTCGACGTGGTCCGCGCCCACAACCCGGAGATGACCCTGATCGTCACCGTCTCGCCGGTGCCGTTCATGGCCACCGGGCTCGGCGACGAGAGCCACGTGATCGCCGCCAACGCGCATTCGAAGGCCGTGCTGCGGGCCGCCGCCGAGACCTTCGTCCGCGCCAACGAGCGCGTCCATTACTTCCCGTCCTATGAGATGGTCATGCACTGCCTCGAGGACCCCTGGGAATCGGATCAGCGCCACGTCCGGCGCGACGCCGTGGAGAAGATCATGAAGTTGTTCGAGAAAACCTACGTCATCGACGCGGGCGGCCCGTCCTGACGCAGCGGAGGGCCACGCCATGCAGTTGAAGTTCGTCTCCGAGGAAGGGCGGCTGGCCCTGCACCCCGAGTGCCGCGAGGCCATGGCCAACGTCTCGCCCTGGATGCGCCACGCGCTCTTCCACCAGGTCTGCCAGCAGATCTTCCAGGACGCGCCGGCGCCGTCGGCGGCCGGCGACGAGATGCGCGATCAGGGCTTCACGACCCTCGCCGAGTGTCTGTCGGCGTCCGAGGCGGCGACACTTTCCGACGCGATCACCCAGACCCTGGAGGCCCGTGGGCCGAACGCCGGCGCCCACGCCCCGGTATCCGACGACCCGGCCAAGATCAACGTCGACGTGCCGCAGACCGGCCGGCTGCGCGAACTCCTGCTCGACGCCCTGCCGCGGATCCTCAACCCGCGCGTCGAGGCGGCGCTGGAGACCTACTACGGCAGCCACTTTCGGATCTTCTCGTCGGTCACCTACCGGACCCACGCCCTCGCCGAACACGTCAATTCCTTCCGCTGGCACCGCGACATGGCGCCCATGGCACAGGTCCACATCATCACCTACCTGACGCCTTCCGGCGTCGACAGCGGCGCCACCATGGTCCTCGACCTGGCGCAGTCGCTGGCCGCCGCGCGCCAGGGCTACCGCTACGAGCAACTGCACGAGCGAACCGTGGACCTGGCCGAGATCTTCGGCGGCGCCGAGGCCGCGCCGGCGCCGAGCCGCCCCGATCTCGCCGCCGGCGACGCGCTCCTGTTCGCGCCGCCCCGGGTCCTGCACCGGGGCAGCCTGCCGACAACCGGCTACCGCGACACCTTCACCCTGGTGGTGCTGCCGAGCTCGGTGCCGTGGCGCCACGATGTCGCCGATTTTGGCGACGACCTGGTGTTCCGGCCGACGGCCCACATGACGCTCTGCACCGACCCGTTCCGGGCCCGCTGCCCGGAAATTCCCGGCGAGTTCCAGCGCCTGACGTCGGTCACCGAGGACTGGGTGCTCGGCGGCGGCCTGCAGCCCTAGGGGCGGCCGACAAAGTCGTTCCGTCGCCGCGCCCCGATGGTATGGTGAGCCCATGTCAGCCTCCGAAAATCCCCGCGGCCTGAAACGCCTTGGCCAACGCCTCAGGAAGAAGGCGCGAAAGATCGTTCACGGCGGCCCGGACGATTTCCTGAAATCGTGCCGCGGCGTCATCCACGTGGGCGCCAACACCGGCCAGGAGCGCGACCTCTACGCCGCCCACGACCTCGACGTGGTCTGGATCGAGCCGATTCCCGACGTCTTCGCGACCCTCGCCGCGAATACCGATGCCTACCCCCGCCAAGCCGCGCTCCGCGCCCTGATCACCGAACGCGCCGGCGACACCCACACACTGCACGTGGCCAACAACGAAGGCGCGTCGTCGTCGATCCTCGAGCTCGATCAGCACCGCGACATCTGGCCCGAGGTCGACTACGTCGCCGACATCGAACTGGTCTCGGAGTCCCTGCCCTCGGCCCTGGCCGCCGCCGGCATCGACACCGGGCGCCACGACGCCCTGATCATCGACACCCAGGGCACCGAGCTCATGGTCCTGGAAGGCGCGGCGCCGATGCTCGCCCAGTTCACTCACGTGCGCACCGAGGCCGCCGACTTCCCCGCCTACAAGGGTGCGCCACGGCGGCCGGCATCGAGGCCTACCTGGCCGGCCACGGGTTCCGCCTCGCCCGCAAGGACGAGTTCGCGCGGCGCGACGCCGGCGGCGCCTATTTCGACCTGTTGTTCGCGCGCCCGGCCTGATCCCGGCCGCGTTTGAGGGAAATCAAGGCCGAGACCGGCGTTCCCCGGCACCATGCGCGGCCGCGCCGGCGCCGGGAAAGGCCGAGAGGACTCGTAATCCCGGAATAATCCTCTAAAACTATGCCGCCCGGCCGGTGCCGGGCGTGCGCAGCTTGGACGTCCCGAACCACCGGCACATGGAGAGACCCCGACGATGACTGATCAAACGGATATCATTTACACCAAGGTCGACGAGGCCCCCGAACTGGCGAGCGGCTCGTTCCTGCCCATCATCCGGGCCTTCACCGGCGTCGCCGGGATCACCGTCGGCACCAAGGACATCTCGCTGGCCGGACGCATCCTGGCGCAGTTCCCCGACAGCCTGACGGACGCGCAGAAACAATCCGACGACCTGGCCGAGCTCGGCGAGCTGGTGAAGACGCCGGGCGCCAACGTCATCAAGCTGCCCAACATCTCCGCCTCGGTGCCGCAACTGAAGGCCGCCATCAAGGAACTCCAGGACCAGGGCCACGCCATCCCCGATTACCCCGACGATCCCCAGACCGACGCCGAGCGCGCCGCCCAGGCGGCCTACGACCGGGTCAAGGGTTCGGCCGTCAACCCGGTGCTGCGCGAGGGCAACTCGGACCGCCGCGCGCCCAACGCGGTCAAGGAATACGCCAAGAAGAACCCGCATTCCATGGGGGCGTGGGCTTCTGACTCGAAAACCCACGTCGCCTCCATGACGGGCGGCGACTTCTTCTCGAACGAGAAATCGACGACCATCACCGAGGCCCAGGCCGGCGACGCGCGCATCGTCTTCGAGGGCGCCGACGGCGCCGCCCTGGTGCTCAAGGAGAAAACCCCGCTGCTCGCCGGCGAGGTCGTCGACGCGACCTTCATGAGCGCCAAGGCGCTCGCCGCATTCCTCGCCGCCGAGGTCGCCGACGCCAAGGCCCAGGGCATCCTGTTCTCGCTGCACCTGAAAGCGACGATGATGAAGGTCTCCGACCCGGTGCTGTTCGGCCACGGGGTCCGGGCCTATCTTAAGGATTTCCTCGACAAGCACGGCGCCGCGCTCGACGACGCCGGCTTCGATCCCAACAACGGCATCGGCGACCTGGAAAGCCGGATCGCGTCCTTCGACGCCGACAAGCGGGCCGAGATGGAGGCCGACCTCAAGGCCTGCATGGACGCCGGTACGGCCATGTACATGGTCAACTCCGACAAGGGCATCACCAACCTGCACGTGCCCTCCGACGTCATCATCGACGCCTCCATGCCGGCGCTGATCCGGGCCGGCGGCAAGGGCTGGGGGCCGGACGGCAAGGAAGCCGACGCCAAGTGCGTGATCCCGGACGCGAGCTACGCCCCCGTCTACCGCGAGGCCATCGAGTTCTGCAAGGAACACGGCGCCTTCGACCCGGCCGAGATGGGCACCATCCCGAACGTCGGGCTGATGGCCCAGAAGGCCGAGGAGTACGGCTCCCATCCGCAAACCTTCACGGCGCCCGAAAACGGCAAGATCCGCGTCGTCGACGCCCAGGGCGACACCATCCACGAGCACGAGGTCGAGGCCGGCGACGTCTGGCGCATGTGCATGGTCAAGGACGCGCCGATCCAGAACTGGGTCGGCCTCGCCGTCGCCCGGGCGCGGGCCACCGGGGCGCCGGCCGTCTTTTGGCTGAACAAGGACCGCGCCCACGACGCCGAGATCATCAAGAAGGTCGAGGCCTACCTGCCCGACCACGACACCGACGGGCTCGAGCTCCATGTCATGGCGCCGGCCGAGGCGACGCGCTTCTCCATGGAGCGCATGAAGCAGGGCCTCGACACCATCTCGGTCACCGGCAACGTGCTCCGTGACTACCTCACCGACCTGTTCCCGATCCTCGAGGTCGGCACCAGCGCCAAGATGCTGTCCATCGTGCCGTTGATGAACGGCGGCGGGCTGTTCGAGACGGGTGCCGGCGGCTCGGCGCCGAAGCACGTCCAGCAGATGGTCGCCGAAGGGCACCTGCGCTGGGACAGCCTGGGCGAGTTCTGCGCGCTCGGCGCGTCGCTGGAACACCTGGCCGGCGTCACCGGCAACGCCAAGGCGGCGGTGCTCGGCACCGCGCTGGACGCCGCCACGGAGAAGCTGCTCGACACCAACAAGTCGCCGAGCCGCAAGGTCGGCGAGATCGACAACCGGGGCAGCCACTTCTACCTCGCCATGTACTGGGCCGAGGCGCTGGCGGCGCAATCCGACGACACCGAGCTGCAAGCCCACTTCGCCCCCATCGCGGCGGCGCTCGCCGAGAACGAGGCGGCGATCGTGGCCGAGCTGGACGCGGCGCAGGGCGCGCCCGTGGACCTCGGCGGCTACTACAACCCGGACGCGGCGAAACGCGACGCCGCCATGCGCCCGAGCCCGATGCTGAACGGGATCATCGGCTAAGCAAGGGTGGCGGCGCTGCGGCGCTCGCATGCTTCGACAGGCTCAGCATGAGGATTTCCTTGAAATCCTGTAACGGCGCGATCAAGCGGCTCACCTCTCATCCTGAGGTTCTACGCCACCCTCATCCTGAGCTCGTCGAAGGATGGGCGGGTGACCGTCCTCAGCCGCCCTTCGGCGCGTCCGGCATCTCGAAGGGGCGGGCCTGTTCGAAGGCGCCGGCGGCGCGCATGACCAGCGGGTCGGCGAAGTTCGGCCCGACGATCTGCAGGCCCACCGGCAATCCCGCCTTGGTGAACCCGCAGGGCACCACGCAGGCCGGCTGGCCGGTGAGGTTGAACGGATAGGTGAACGGCGTCCACGCCATCCAGCGCTTCTGGGTGGTCGCGTCGGCGACCTCGACGCCGGCCTCGAAGGCCGGGATCGGCAGCGCCGGGGTGACCAGCAGGTCGTAGGTCTCGTGGAACAGGTTCATCTTGCGGCCGAGCGCGATGCGCGCGTCGACGGCGTCCGTATACCGGTCCAGGGTGAATTCGCGGCCCGCGGCGGCGATCTCGGCGAGACCCGGGTCGAGCTCGTCCCAGCGGTCCTCGGGCAGGGTGTCGAGGAGCCGCTTGGCGCCCCAGTACCAGTGCGTTTCGAAAATTTCCACGGGATCGCCGAAACCGGGGTCGACCTCCTCGATCTCGGCGCCCTGGTCGGCCAGCACCTGGACCGCGGCGGCAACGATCTCGGCAACCTCGGGATCGACGTCGGCGTAGCCGAGGTTCGGGCTGTAGGCGACCTGCAGGTGATTGACTCCGAGATCGAGCCCGGTGCGGAAGTCCCAGGGGTCGTAGGGCAGCGCGTGCCAGTCGCGGGGGTCCGGCTGGACCATCACGTTCAACATCATCGCCGCGTCCTCGACGGTGCGGGTGATCGGGCCGACGTGGCTGAGCGTGCCCATGGGGCTCGGCGGATGCACCGGCACCCGGCCGAAGGTCGGCTTGTGGGCGAACACGCCGGTGAAGCCCGCCGGGATGCGGACCGAGCCGCCGGCGTCGGTGCCGATGTTCAGCGCCCCCATGCCGAGCGCCGCCGCCGCCGCCGCGCCGCCGCTGGAGCCCCCTGTCGTCTTCGAGACGTCCCAGGGGTTGCGGGTGACGCCGGTGAGCGGGCTGTCGGTGATCCCCTTCCAGCCGAACTCCGGCGTCGTCGTGCGGCCGACGATGACGGCGCCGTGCTCGCGGAGCCGCGCCACCGCCGGCGCGTCGAAGCGTTCCGGCGCGTCCTCGGGCGTCAGTTTCGAGCCGCGGCGCGTCGTGTGGCCCTTGGTCGGCAACAGGTCCTTGACCGTCACCGGCACGCCGTCGGCGAGGCCCTTGGGATTGCCGTCCATCCAACGCCGTTCGGATTCCGCCGCCTGCGCCAGCGCCGCCTCGGCGTCGACCATGACGAAGGCGTTGACCGCGCCGTCGACCTCTTCGATGCGCGCCAGCACCGCCTTCGTCACCTCGACGGGCGAGAGCGTCTTCCATTCGTAGAGCTCGACCAGCCGCGTCGCCGGCAGATAACAGAGATTGGTGTCGGTGCCTTCGGTCATGCCCTGGATCATAGCACCGGCGCGGAGGCTGTCTACCCGGCCACCTGCAGCACCGCGATGCCGGCGGCGATGGCCAGGGCGGCGGCGAGGCGGACCGGGCCGAAGCCTTCCTTGAGAACGAAGGTGCCGATCAGCGCGGCGAACAGGACCGAGGTCTCGCGCAGCGCAGACACGTGCGCCATGCCGCCCTGGGTGAGCGCGTAAAGCGCGATGCCGTAGGCGATGATGGTCAGGCACCCGCCGGCCAGCGCCGGCTTCCAATGGACGGCCAGGAACCCGGGCACGTCGCGGCGGCGGCACGCCAGCACGTAGAGCCCGAAGGGGATGCCCTCAAGGACGTTGAGCCAGACGATGTAGGGCCAGGGGCTCGAGCCGGCCCGCATGCCGAGGCCGTCGAGGACCGTGTAGCTGGAAATCAGCATGCCGGTGACCAGCGCCGCGGCCAGCGGCTTCAGCCCGGCCCGGGTCGGCCGGCCGCGGGCGAAGGCGAGCGAGATGATGCCGAGCGAGACCATCGCGATGCCGGCCATGGCGAGCGGCCCCGGCACCTCGCCGGCGACGAAGGCGGCGAGCAGCGCCACCATCAGCGGCGACGAGCCGCGCGCGATCGGGTAGACCTCGCTCAAATCGCCGAGCCGGTAGCTGACCAGCAGGAACACGTAGTAGAGGTTGTGGACGGCCGCCGAGACCAGCAGGTACGGCCAGACGTGGGCTTCCGGCAGGCCGACCCAGAGCGCCGCGACGGCGCCGAGGACGGTGCCGGTCACGTGGATCGCGGTGAAGGTCAGCACCCGGTCGGCGCTGGCCTTGACCACGGCGTTCCAACTGGCGTGCACGAGCGCCGCCATCAGGACCAGAAGCACCAGGCCGATCTGCATCGAAGCCCCCCGGGAACAAATGTGGTGATGCTAGAGGCGGCGGCGGCGGCTTGCAAACCGGGGTCGATGGGCGGAGGATCGAGGCCCCGGACGAAGGAGGTTCAGATGGGATCCTGGCCGACCAACCGCTTGACCGAACGCCTCGGCATCCAGTTCCCGATCATCCAGGCGCCCATGGCGGGCGCGTCGACGCCGGCCATGGCGGCCGCCGTCTCCAGGGCCGGCGGCATGGGCTCGCTCGGCGTCGCTTTGCAGTCGGCGGAGAAGACCCGGGCCGACTGCGCCGCGATCCGCGAACAGACCAACGGCGCCTACAACGTCAACTTCTTCGTCCACAAGGACGCCGAGGTCGACGAAGCCCGGGGCGACGCCATGCGCGCCGAGCTCGCCCCCTACTACGACGAGCTCGGCCTCGGCGAGGTGCCGGCCGCCGAGGTCTCGTCGCTGCCCTTCAACGAGGACCACCTGGCCGCCGTCCTGGCCGAGCGCCCGCCGGTGGTCAGCTTCCACTTCGGCCTGCCGCGCGCCGACCTGCTTGCCGCGGTCAAGGAGGCCGGCATCTTCACCATCTCGTCGGCGACCAACGTCCAGGAGGCGAAGCTTCTGGAAGCCGGCGGCATCGACGCCGTCATCGCCCAGGGCTTCGAGGCCGGCGGCCACCGGGGCACCTTCCAAGAGCCCTACGAGGACGGCTGGGTCGGCACCATGGCGCTGGTGCCGCAGATCGTCGATGCCGTCTCGGTCCCGGTGATCGCGGCGGGCGGCATCATGGACGGACGCGGCATCGCGGCAAGCCTGGCCCTGGGCGCCGAGGCGGCGCAGCTCGGCACGGCGTTTTTGAACACGCCGGAATCGGCGATCCCCCAGGTCCACCGCGACGCCCTGATGGCGGCCCGCGACGATCAGACGCGGCTCACCCACGCGTTTTCCGGACGCCCCGCGCGCGGCCTCGAGAACCGCTACATGAAGGAAACCCAGGGGGCCGAGGCGGGCTTCCCCGACTTCCCGATCCTCAACACCTTGACCGGCCCCTTGCGCAAGGCCAGCGCCGAGGCCGGCTCGCCGGACTTCGTCTCGCTCTGGTCCGGCCAGGGCGTGACGATGACCCGCGCCATGGCGGCGGCGGAACTGTTCGACACCCTGGTCGAGGAAACGGAAGCGGTGCTGAAGAGCTTCGGCTAGGTTTTAACGCCTGCATGCTTCGACAGGCTCAGCATGAGGGTTTCTGCGAAACCCTGAGTATCATCAGAGAGGCCACACCACCCTCATCCTGAGCCTCAATTCCACCCTCATCCTGAGCTTGTCGAAGGATGGGCGAGCGAAGGTTGGTTTTTCAGGTATCTCTGCGGCCTCGCGACAACTCTCGAAGCGTCTCGAAATCCCCTCGCATCAACGCCTCTTTCTTCGCCCGGCTCCACCCCTTGAGTTTCCGCTCAGCCGCGACGGCATCTGTAACTCTGTCGAACGCCTCCGAATAGACCAGCGCCACCGGCAACCGCTTCGCCGTGAACCCGTCGAATTTCTCGGCGTTGTGCTCATCAATCCGCCGCTCCAGGCTGCCGCGCGTGGAGCCCACGTAGTACTTCCCGTCGGCGCAGCGGAGGATGTAGACGTGGGCGGTCATCCTCTAGATTTCCCTGTTTCAGCGCCTGCATGCTTCGACGGGCTCAGCATGAGGATTTCTTCGAAATCCTGATTCAGTCTCTCCACCCTCATCCTGAGCTCGTCGAAGGATGGGCTAGCGAAACCAGGTTGCATCGCTCCTCTTCTTATTACGCGAAATCCGAAACGCATGACCGGATGACAACGCAAACAAAGTTACAACGGAAAAATAACAACTGAGCAACCCGAGTGTCGGCAGAAAATTTTCACCGCGGTAGAGGTCATAGCCGATCTTGGCAATGCCGCCGAGAATGCCAATCCACAATAATCCAGCGATCTTCAAAGTTCTTCTTTCGACGTCCTCTTCCGTTACTTGGTTTTTCTGCATTTCGTGATTTAACGCCACACCAGGAACCTGCGCCCCACACTTCGGACACTTGATCCCCGCGTAGGTTTCCTTGCCGCAGTCCGGGCAGTGCGCGATGTCCAATGTCACCTCTCGATGAGTTTGCTCGGAGCTTAGCACGTTCAGGATGCATGCTTCGACAAGCTCAGCATGAGGATTTCTGCGAAATCCTGATCACCATGATCCAACCAACTCACCCTCATCCTGAGCCAAACTCCAACCTCATCCTGAGCCTGTCGAAGGATGGGCGGGCGAGGATTGTTGGGTGGGCTAGGTTTCCAACCCCATCAACGACCGCGCAAAGGCGTCCGCCTCGAAGGGTCTCAGGTCGTCGATGCTTTCGCCGACGCCGACGGCGTGGACGGGGAGTCCGAATTTTTCCGCCAGTGCGACGACGACGCCGCCCTTTGCGGAGCCGTCGAGCTTGGTCATCACCAGGCCCGAGACGTCGACCATCTGCTTGAAGGTCTCGACCTGGGAGTGCGCGTTCTGGCCGATGGTCGCGTCCATGACCAGGAGCGTCGCGTGCGGCGCGGTCTCATCCAATTTCTTCACCACCCGGACGATCTTCTCGAGCTCCGCCATCAGGTCCTTGCGGTTCTGCAGCCGGCCGGCCGTGTCGATCATCAGCACGTCGGCGCCGTCCGCGCGGGCGCGCTCCAAGGCGCCGAAGGCGAGGCCCGCCGCGTCGCCGCCTTGCGCGCCCGTCACCACCGGCGCCCCGGCGCGCTCGCCCCAAATTTGCAATTGTTCGACGGCGGCGGCGCGGAAGGTGTCGCCGGCGGCGATGATCACCGATTGCCCGGCGTCCCGGAATTGGCCTGCGAGCTTGCCGATGGTCGTCGTCTTGCCGGACCCGTTGACGCCGCAGACCAGGATGACGAAGGGCTTGTGGGCGGCATCGATCTCCAGCGGCCGGGCCACGGGTTCCAGGATCTGGGCGACCTGGCCGGCCAGATGCGCGCGCACCTCGTCGGGCGTCACTTCCTGGTCGAAGCGGGTATCGGCCAGGGATTGGGTCAGCTTCATCGCCGTGGCGACGCCGAGGTCGCCGCCGATCAGCACCTCCTCCAGCTCGTCCAAGGCCGCCCGGTCGAGCTTGCGGTTGGTGAACAGCCCGACGATGCCGCCGGTCAGCTTCTCCGACGAGCGCGACAGGCCGTTCTTCAGGCGGCCGAGCCAGCCCTCGCTCATGGGATCGGCACTCCGCTCAGGCGGCCCTCGGCGAGACCGGTGAGGCGAACCGTCATCAGCTCGCCCGCTCGGACATCACCTTCGAGCCGCACCGGCACGTAGTGCTCGCTGAGGCCGGCGGCGTCGTTCTCGACCAGCACGTCGGCCCGTTCGCCGACACGGGTTTCCATGAACCGCCGGAGCTGATCGTCGCCCAAGGCGCGGAGCGCCTGGGCGCGGTCCTTGCGCTCCGCCACCGGCACCGCCGGCATGCGCGCCGCCGGCGTCCCCGGGCGCTCGGAATAGGGAAACACGTGAAGATGGGTGAGGCCGAGGTCACGGGCGGCGGCGCGCGTCGTCCGGGCCTGCGCCGCCGTCTCGGTCGGGAAGCCGGCGATCAGGTCGGCGCCGAAGACGACGTCGGGGCGCGCGGCGCGGGCGCGGGCCATGACCGCCGCCACGTCGGCCCGGAGGTGCCGGCGCTTCATCCGTTTCAGGATGGTGTCGTCCAGGGACTGGACGCTCAGGTGCAGGTGCGGCATCAGCCGGGGCTCGTCCGCCAGCACCTCGAACAGCGCGTCGTCCATGGCCGCCGGGTCGAGGGAGCTCAGACGCAGGCGCGGCAGCTCGGGCACGTTCTCGAGCAGCCGGCGGACCAGGTCGCCGAGGTGCACGTCGCCCGGCAGCCCGGCCCCGTAGGAACAGATATCGACGCCCGTCAGCACCACTTCCTTGAAGCCCTCACCGACCAAAAGCCGCACCTGGTCGACGACGCGGCCGACGCCGACGGCCCGGTTCGGGCCGCGGGCGAAGGGGATGATGCAGAACGTGCAGCGGTGGTCGCAGCCCTGCTGGACCTCGACGAAGGCGCGGGCCCGGCCGTCGAAGCCGTGGATCAGGTGCGGCGCGGTGTCGCGGGCCTGCATGATGTCGGTGACGTGGATGGCGGCCTCGGCGTCGGCGCCGGTCACGAAACGCCCCAGGTCCATCTTCTCGGTGTTGCCGAGCACCCCGTCGACCTCGGGCATGGCGCCGAACTTGGCCGGGTCGAGCTGCGCCGCGCAGCCGGTCACGATGAGCCGCGCCTTCGGGTTGTCGCGCCGCGCCCGGCGGATCGTCTGGCGCGCCTGGCGCTCGGCCTCGGCGGTGACCGCGCAGGTGTTGATGATGACCGCGTCCTTGAGGCCGGCGGCGCGGCCCTGCTCGCGGATCATCTCCGATTCGAACGCGTTGAGCCGGCAGCCCAGCGTGATGACCTGAGGCGCCGCCATCGGCCTAGCCGGCGCCTTCGAGCAGCGCCGGATGGAGCCGGCCCTCGAAGCTGGTCGCCACCGGACCCGTCATCAAGACGTGGCCGTCGGCGCGCCATTCGATGCCGAGCGCGCCGCCGTCGAGGACGACCTCCACCTTGCGTCCGGTGAGGCCGCGCCGGTGCGCCGCCACGGCGGTGGCGCAGGCCCCGGACCCGCAGGCCCGGGTGATCCCCGCGCCGCGCTCCCAGACCCGCATGCGCAGCCTGTCGGGACCGATCGGCGAGGCGGCCTCGACGTTGGTGCGCTCGGGGTACAGCGGATGGTGCTCGAGGTCGGGGCCGAGCCCTTCCATGTCCACGGCCTCGGCGTCGTCGACGAAGAACACCATGTGCGGGTTGCCGACGTTGACGGCGACCGGGTCCTTCAGGGGCCCGTTCTCGATGCCGAGATGCAGGGTGTCGGCCTCGACGGACAGGGGGATCGCCTGCCAATCGCCCGAGGCCGGGCCCATGTCGACGGTGACCAGGCCGTCCGCGCCGAGCGTCGCCGGCAGGACGCCGGCGACGGTCTCGATGTTCAGGCTGTCGGTGCCCTTCTCGGCCATCACCTTGGCGGCGACGCAGCGCGTGCCGTTGCCGCAGGCCTCGGCCTCGGAGCCGTCCGGGTTGCGGATCCGCATGAACAGGTCGGCGGCGGCGCTGCCGGCCGGCTCCAGGATCAGGAGCTGGTCGAAGCCGACGCCGGTGCGCCTATCGCCGATGGCGCGCGCCTGCGCGGCGCCGACGGCGAGATCGCCGTCGCGGCCGTCGAGCACCACGAAATCGTTGCCGAGCCCGTGCATCTTGGTGAACGCGATACCAGTCATGGGGCGTAAATACGTCCCTTGGCGGGGAAAATCCACTGTTTAAGCCGCCGCCCCGGGCAGCCCCACACCAAATCGTGACGCGCCGGTGATGGCCCGGACCATGCTATGCTGATGGAATGGAAGGCGAACTTCTCACGGCTGGACCGGTGCGGGCGGCGGCGCTCGAGCACCTGACCGGCCCGTCCCGGGGCGGCGTCACCTGGCTCGGCGGATCGACGCTGGAAATCCTGTTGAGCCCGGAAGGCTACATCCGCGCCGTCGAGGCCCGCGAGGGCGAGACGCCCGGGAATCTGATCGCCCGCCTGCATCCGGAGGCCGGCGGCTACGAGTTGGAGGCGCCGGAAGGTCAACCGGTCTGGGTCAACGGTTCGAACGTGTCCGTGCGGCGGCTCGAGCACCGCGACATGATCGAGTTCGGCGACGCCGGGCCCTTGTCCCGCTACCGCCAGTTCGGCGACGGCCAGCAGGTCAGCAAATCGGTGATCGATATCCTCAGCGATTGCAGCGCCTACATGAACTGCAGCCGTCAGCCGCTGTCGAAACGTCTGTTCCGGATGATCACGCAGCTCTTGCGGCGGTTGACGCAGGAGACCACCATCCTGTTCCGCGCCGGCACCATTGCCGCCCTCGCCATTCTCGTCGTCCTTTTCTACCAACAGCAGCGCTCGCATGTCGCCCTGGAGCAGCGGGTGGAGTCCGGCTCGGCGCGGCTCGACAGCTTCTCGAAGGCCCTGGCGCGGGCCCGCGAGAACGCCTTGACGCCCGGCGACCTGACGGCGCTGAAGCAGGAGTTGCGGGGCCGGCTGAGCTCGACCGCGGAACGCCTTCAGGCACTGAAGAAAAGATCCAGGGCCGCCGGTACGGTGATCGCCCAGGCGCTTCCATCCGTCGCCTTCATCCAGGGCGCCTACGGGTTCCGGGAGCGCGAAAGCGGCCGGCCGATGCGCCACGTTCTCGACCCGCTGGGCCGGCCGTTGATGTCGCCCATGGGAACACCGCTGTTGACCTTGGAAGGCGGCGGCCCGGTCGCCGAACGGCATTATACGGGTACCGGGTTCCTGTTCGGCGAGGCCGGCGCGCTGGTCACCAACCGGCACGTGGCCTTGCCATGGGAAGGAGACGCCAACATCGAAACCCTCGCCAGCCAAGGCCTGGATCCGGTGATGGTCAAGCTGATCGCCTATTTTCCGGGTTCCTCCGCCGCCATCGCGGTCGAACTGGCGCGGGCCAGCGACGACGCCGACCTGGCGGTGCTGCGGGCGAAGGGTTCGGCCGGACCGATGCCGGGCCTCCAACTCGCCGAGACGGCCCCGAAGCCCGGCGACGAAGTCATCGTCATGGGCTACCCGACCGGTCTCCGGTCCATGCTGGCGCAATCCGGCGATACCTTTGTCGAGGAGTTGCAGAAAGCCGACGATACGGGGTTCTGGAGCGTCGCCGGGCGGCTCGCCAAGGCCGGCCACATCCAGCCGCTGGCGTCACGCGGCATCGTCGGCCAGGCGACCGCGGCAGCGGTCGTCTACGATGCCGAGACGACGCACGGCGGCAGCGGCGGTCCGGTGCTCGACATCAACGGCGCCGTGGTCGCCGTCAACGCCGCGATCCTGCCGGAATACGGCGGCTCCAACCTGGGCGTGCCGATCGCCAAGGTGCGGGCCCTTCTGGCCACCGCCGGCCTCAACTGAACCGCCGGCGCGAACAGAACGCGTGATATCCCCTTTTGCGCGGCCTAAAGTGCGAGCCGCGCGCAACTTATGGGGAACCTGACCGATGAAACTGATGGTTTTGCCGGCCGACGGGATCGGGCCGGAAATCGTCGCCGCGGCGGAGACGGTATTGGCCGCCGCCGATCCGAAATTCGGACTCAAGCTTGATCTCGAGCACGAGGTCGTCGGCTTCGAAAGCCTGGAGAAGCACGGCATCACGCTGCGCCCGGAAATCCTCGAGCGCGCCAAGACCTTCGACGGGGTCATCCTCGGCACCCAGAGCCACGCCGACTACCCGCCGCCCGCCGAGGGCGGCGTCAACATCTCGGCCAGCTTCCGCGTCGGGCTCGATCTCTACGCCAACGTGCGCCCGGCCCGGACCCGCGAGGGTTTGGGGCTCGGCAAGCCCGGCCTCGATCTGGTGATCATGCGCGAGGCCACCGAGGGCTTCTATCCCGACCGCAACTGCTTCAAGGGCTGGGGCGAGGTGATGCTGAGCCCGGACATGGCGATCTCGACACGCAAGATCACCCGGCATTGCTGCGACCGCATCGCGCGCCGCGGCTTCGAGCTGGCCCAGCGGCGGAGCAAGAAAGTCACCGCCGTGCACAAGGCCAACAGCTTCCACATGACCGACGGGCTGTTCCTGGAGTGCGTCGACATCGTCGCCAAGGAGTTCCCCGACGTCGAGGTCGAGGACATCCTGGTCGACGCCATGACCGCGCACCTGGTGCGTCACCCGGAGCGCTTCGACGTCATCGTCACCACCAATTTCTACGGCGACATCATCTCAGATCTGGCCAGCGAGCTGTCGGGCTCTCTCGGCCTGGCGGGTTCGATGATGGCCGGCGACGATCTCTGCGCCGCCCAGGCCCAACACGGCTCGGCGCCGGACATCGCCGGCCAGAACATCGCCAATCCGGTTTCCATGATCCTGTCGGTGGCGATGCTGCTGGACTGGGGCGCCAAGCGCTACGAACGGCCCGAACTGGCCGAGGCCGCCGCCGCCATCGAGGCGGCCGTCGACGCGGCGCTTCTCGACGACGCGGTGCGCACGCCGGACCTCGGCGGCAACGGTTCGACCACCGTCTTCGCTGCCGCCGTCGCCGAACGGCTGGAAGGCTAGATCCGGTGGCGCCGCGGATCGCGCTGTTCCACGCCACCCAGGCGGCGATCGCGCCCATCGAGACGGCCTTCGCCGAGCTCTGGCCGGAGGCCGATTGCTGGAACCTGCTGGACGAAGGACTGAGCCACGAGATCGACCGCTCGGGCGGGCTGACCGAGGCGTTGATGGCGCGTTTCATCGGCCTCGCCGAGTACGCCGCCCAGACCGGCGTCGACGCCATCCTGTTCACCTGCTCGGCCTTCGGCCCGGCCATCGAGGAATGTCAGCGGCGCTTCGATATCCCGGCGCTGAAACCCAACGAGGCGCTGCTGGAAGCGGCGCTCGAGGCGGGACCCGCGCTCGGCCTGATCGCCACCCATCCGCCGACCCTGCCGGTGATGACGGCGCAGTTGGAGGCGTTGGCCGGCGAGCACGGGCGCGCCGCCGACATCTCGCCGCGGCTCGCCGAGGGGGCCTGGGAAGCGCTGAAGGCCGGCGACCGGGAAGCCCACGACGGCGCCGTCGTCGCCGCCGCCCGCGACGTCGGCGATTGCGACGCCATCCTGCTGGCGCAGTTTTCCATGGCGCCCTTGGCCGCCCGGGTGGCGGCGGAAGTGACGGCGCCGGTGCTGACCAGCCCGCACGCCGCGGTCCGCAAACTCTTAGCCTTGCTGGGCGGCGCCTAGACCGCATGGCACCATGCCGGCGCCGGCGATCGGCGGTGTGGCCTTTCCCTTGATTTACGTGTTTCATAGGTGCGATCGAATTTCGGGATAGGACATGACATGAGCGACAAGATCGGGGTGATGATTTGCGGGCACGGCTCGCGCAGCCAGGCGGCGGTGGACCAGTTCGCCGACGTCGTCCGGCAGATGCCGGCGCTGTTCCCCGACTGGCCCGTCGAGTACGGCTACCTGGAATTCTCGAACCCGGTGATCCGCGACGGCCTCGACAGGCTCCGCGAACAGGGCTGCACCCGCATCCTGGCGGTGCCGGGCATGCTGTTCGCCGCCATGCACGCGAAGAACGACATCCCCTCGGTGCTCAACACCTACGGCGCCAAGCACGGCATCAAGATCGAATACGGCCGCGAGCTCGGCATCGACTTCAAGATGATCGACGCCGCCGCGGCGCGCATCGACGACGCCATCGCCGGCGCCGACGCGGCGAACGGCGCCGTCGCGCGTTCGGATACCTGCCTGGTGGTCATCGGCCGCGGCTCCAGCGATCCGGACGCCAATTCCAACGTCTCCAAGGTGGCGCGGCTCTTGATGGACCGGACCGGCGTCGGCTGGTGCGAGGTCGGCTATTCCGGCGTCACCTTCCCGCTGGTCGAGCCCTGCCTCGAACACGTCGCCAAGCTCGGCTACAAGCGGATCGTGGTGTTCCCCTATTTCCTGTTCACCGGCATCCTCATCGACCGCATCTACGGCTTCACCGACATGGTCGCCGACGCGCACCCCAAGATCGAGTTCGTCAAGGCCGGCTATCTCAACGACCACCCCAAGGTGCTCGCCACCTTCGCCGAGCGGGTCACCGAGATCCTCGACGGCGACAACGCCATGGACTGTTCCATGTGCAAGTACCGCCAGCAGGTACTGGGCTTCGAGGCCGAGGTCGGGCTGCCGCAGGAAAGCCACCACCACCATGTCGAGGGCCAGGGCGCCAGCGCCCCGGGATCGAACGTCGGCGATTGCGATCTCTGCGACGACTTCTGCACCGGCGCGTGCCGGCTCGCCATGGCCGACGGCCACCATCACCATCACGATCACGGCCACGATCATGGCGACGGCCATCACCATCACCATCACCACGACCACCATCACCCGGTCTATCCGCAGGCCGAGCATCCGCTCGGCCCGAACAGCGTGCGCAAACTGATGTAGCAGCGCGCCGCGAGGCCGGATCGCGAGCGGGAGGCGCGACGACCATGCCAAACGACCGAGCCAAAACCCTGGCCCCGCTGCTTGCTGCCTGCACCGGCCTCTGGCTCGCCGGCTGCGTCACCACCGGCCCCGTCGAGCGGACCTTCGATGGCGCCGATGTCCGGATCCCCAAGGACATCATAGAGGCCCACAACCTCGATTTCACCGCCGCCTTCGCCGCCGCGCGCGCCGCCGCGCCCGGCGGCCGCCGGCCGCAACTCGGCAAGGCGCGGCTCGACGTGTTGGCGGCGAAGCTGCCGCCCGGCGCGAAGCTGCCGGTGGTGGTCTATTTTCACGGTTGCGCCGGCATGGTCATTCCCAGCCAACAGCACCTGGATTGGCTGGAGGGGCTGGAGGGCTTCGTCACCATCGCCCCGGATTCGTTCGCACGCCAAAGGCCGGTCCATTGTTTCAGCGATTACACGGTGGATATCTCACTGAGCGCAGAGGTCGGCGCCATGCGGCAAAGCGAGATCAACCACGCGCTCCGGCAAGTCCGGGCCATGCCCTGGGTCGACCGGAACAACATCTTCCTGATGGGCCATTCACAGGGTGCCAGCACGGTGGCCGGGTACCGCGGCGAGGTCCGGGTGCGCGGCCGGGTGCTGATCAACGGCGGCTGCCACGATGTGATGGGCGGCGACGGGCTCCGCGCCGGCGAAGCGGTGCTGAGTTTCACCTCGGGCCGGGACCCCTGGTTCAAGGTCTACACCACGCATTGCCGCAATTTCGTCCTGAAACACGGCGGCACCTCCGTCTACGACGCCAATTCGCGCTCCCACAACCTGATCTTGGAGCACTGGCCGGTGGTCCGGAAGTTCTTCGCCGAGAACCGCCGCTAGGATATACCCGGGCACGAAAAAGCCCCGGTCGGGAGGAGACCGGGGCTTTCGTCGAGGCCGGTCCGGGGACCGGCGGTATTCGATGCCTTAGGCGACTTTCAGCTTGGAAAGTTCCTTCAGGTTGGCGGCAACCTGCTTCTCGACCGGCTTGATCACGTCGTTGGCGACCTCGCGGCCGGCGGCGGCCAGCGCCTCGGCGGCGTCGGTGGCCTGCTTGTGGGCGGCCTTGGCCAACTCGATCTGGACCTCGACGGCTTCCTTCGGGTCCTTGGCGGCGAGCACCGTCTTCATGTCGGCGGCGCGGACTTCGATGGCCGCTTCGGCCTGCGCCTTGGCCAGCTCACCGATCTTGGTGAAACCGTCGATGGCGGCCTTGGTGGCGGCGACGAAGGCGTCGACGTTGGCGTGATGCGCGGTGACGGCCTGGTCGAGGCTCTCGACGGCGGCCTTTTGCGCCTTCTGAGCTTCGGCTTCGACGGCCTTGGCGAATTTCTCTTGGTTCTCCTTCGCGGTCGCGAGCGCGGCGTTCACGGCGTCTTCGACAACGGCGATGGGATCGTGTTTCACGGCTTTGGTCATTGGTCTGTTCCTTATTCCATTCGTGGCTACAAGGGTTCTATCGGTGACCCGACAATCGGCATCACCAGAAATTGCTGCGATGCAACATGTTAAAAATAGCATGTTTTGCAACGCTGTCAACATATTTTTGTGCAGTGCACAATAAATAATTTTGGCACTGCGGAAATGACCGCTTGACTTTGAATCCCCGACGGCCCTTGTCTTGGGCACACATTGTCCCGCGACCGCGCGAAGCGCTGCCTTTTGATGGCGTCACCTCCCGGGACCAATAAGCAAAAACAATTCCCGTTCCGGCCGCGCCCGGGACTGGACGACAAGCCGGATCCCGGCGGCGAACCATTCCCGCGGCGACCGGCACACTAAGGATACCAACAAGTGACGATTGAAAAGTTTTCGGCGCTCGGCTTGGCCGAGCCCATCCAGCGCGCGCTCGACGCGCGCGACCACGTGACCCCGACGCCGATCCAGGCGCGGGCCATCCCGCATCTCCTCGGCGGCGCCGACATGCTCGGCATCGCCCAGACCGGCACCGGCAAGACGGCGGCCTTCGCGCTGCCCATCCTGCACCGGCTTTCGCGCCGGCGGCCGATGAAGGGGCGCCGCGACCCGCGCGCCCTGGTCCTGGCGCCGACCCGCGAACTGGCGATCCAGATCGGCGACGAGTTCCAGGCCTACGCGAAGCACCTGAAGGTGCGTCATACGGTGATCTTCGGCGGCGTCAGCCAGAAGCCGCAGGTCGGCGCCCTGGCCCGCGGCACCGACATCGTCGTCGCCACGCCGGGCCGGTTGCTCGATCTCATGAACCAACGCCACCTCAGTCTCGGGCGGATCGAATGCCTGGTCCTCGACGAGGCCGACCGGATGCTCGACATGGGCTTCGTCCGCGACGTCCGCAAGATCGTCGGCGCGCTGCCGGCCGATCGCCAGTCGCTGCTGTTCTCGGCGACCATGCCGGCGGAGATCGCGCGGCTCTCGGGCGAGATCCTGGACGATCCGGTGCGCGTCGAGGTGACCCCGCAATCGACCCCGGTGGAGCGCATCGACCAGAGCGTCCACCACGTCGAAGCGGGGGCCGCCAAGCGGGCCCTGCTGGCCGACATCCTGGCCGACCCGGCGCTCGCCAAGGTGATGGTGTTCACCCGCACCAAGCACCGCGCCAACCGGGTCGCCGAGCACTTGAACAAGTGCGGCGTCGACGCCGAGGCGATCCACGGCAACAAGTCCCAGGGCGCGCGCCAGCGCGCCTTGGCGCGGTTCCGCGCCGGCGAGGCGCGGGTCCTGGTGGCCACCGACATCGCGGCCCGCGGCATCGACGTCGACGGCGTCACCCACGTCGTCAACTTCGAACTGCCGAACGAGCCGGAAAGCTACGTCCACCGCATTGGGCGGACGGCCCGGGCCGGCGCCACCGGCGCCGCCGTCGCCTTTTGCGACTCGAGCGAGCGGACATACCTGGCCGACATCGAACGGCTGATGGGCCGTCGCCTCCAGGTGATCGGCGACGCGCCGGCCGCGCCGGTGCGCCCGCTCCAGGCGAAACGCACGAAGCCGGCCGGCGAAAACCGCCGGCGGCGGCGCCGGCCACGGCGCCGCGCCGCCTAGAGCGGCGCTGAAACGGCGGCCCCCGGGCCGCCGTTTTCCGTCGCCGGGCCTAGAAACCCGGTTCCCTGTCGTCGCTCGTCCGGTTGGTCCTCAGGAAATGACGCTGGTGGAAGGCCGCCTGATCGGGCTGGTAGGTGTAGACCTGGCCGACCGGGCAGGCGCGCCGGGCAGCGCAGCCGTAATCGATGCACTCGCTGCCGCCGACACCGCCGATGTGGTCGACACAGCGCGGCACGTCGTAGCCGTGGCCGCCGAAGGCGTCAACCGGGCACGACGCGAGACACGGCCGGTCCTTGCAGGTGTCGCAGGGCCGCTCGGCGAAAGCCGGCCGGGGCAGCGCGATACTCTCGCCGATCAGGAAGGCGCCCCGGTAGGCGTGCCAGAGCCCGTAGACGCCGTGGATCAACGGCCCGATGGGCGAAGTGAAGACGCTGTCGGCCCGTTGCGCCCACTGCTGGAAGGGGTGGTAGGGCGGACCGCCGAAGGGGAAGACCACGTCGCAGCCCAGCCTGGCGGCGATGTCGCCGAGGGTCCGTTCCGTCCAGGCGTTGAGCGGATGGTCGCCCGGGGCCGCCGCCTCGTATTCCAGCGACCGGCTGAACGCCGCCCACATGGCGCCGCCGGCGTTGCCGACGATGACCACCGAATTGACGATCCCGCTGGGCTCGGGCACGGCGTCGTCGGGGCCGGGATGAAACCCGCCCCGGCAGATCAGGCCGGTGCCCCAGAGCGCGCGTTCGATATCGGCGTACCGCATGCCGAATTGTTCCGGCGGCGGGCCCTTCGGTCAAGGCGTTCGGCGCGCCGGCGCGGTCACGGCGCCGCCGGATCGGCGACGGCGCGGATCAAGGACGCAATCTGGCGGCGTTCCTCCTCGTCGTCGATGCGGTGGAAGGAGGCCAGGAAATCGCCGAGTTCCTCGGTCAGCTCGCCCGGCGGCAGCACCACCGCGCCGGCCGCCGGCAGGCGCGGCATGCCGTCGAAGAAGAACCCGATGGGCACCGCCAGGGCGCCGGCGAGGGCGATCAGGGTGCCGGCGTCGAGGCTCTTCTCGCCGCGCTCGATCCGCCCCATGGCGCCCGGCGCCAGCAACAATTCTCGCTCGAGCGCGCGGACGGAAAGCCCGAGCTCGCGGCGCCGGCCCGCGACGCGGCCGCCGATGAGGATATTGAACTGTTTAGCCTGGGGCGTGGTGGCGGGGCGCGGCATGTGTCTGATGGCTGTTAAATTTTAAGAGAGCACCCTCGACGCGTACTCTAAATAAGGTTTTTCATTGCGATTTCTGCAATTTTTGGTTTAGCATGCGCGGGTATTGATGCCAAGGACAGTTGCGCCCATCCTGAACGGCGGCCGGCCCGGCCGCCGGGGCGCTTGACTTCGGCCCCGCCGATCCATAGATTGCGCGCCAATTCCAAGGGCATTCCGATGACCCTACGCCCCGAGGGGCGCCGCCAGTCCGCGAGTTTCGCGCACTGGCGCGTTTCGCGTTGAGGGCCCGGGCTGAGGATGGCCGCACGAGGATGAACGCATGTTCGAGAGCCTGACAGACCGCCTGAGCGGAATCTTCGAGACGCTGACCAAACGCGGCGCCTTGAAGGAGGCCGACGTCGACGCGGCGCTCGGCGAGGTCCGCGTCGCGTTGCTGGAAGCCGACGTCGCCCTGCCGGTGGCCAAGGACTTCATCGCCGCGGTCCGCGAGCGAGCGGTCGGCTCGGAAGTGCTGCGCTCGGTGACGCCGGGCCAGCAGGTGGTCAAGATCGTCAACGACGAACTGGTCGCGACGCTGGGCACCGAGAACACCGAGATCAACCTCGCCGGCAGCCCGCCGGTGGCGATCCTGATGGTCGGCCTGCAGGGCTCCGGCAAGACGACGACGACGGCGAAGCTGGCGCTGCGCCTGACCCGCCAGGAGAAGAAGAAGGTGATGATGGCGTCGCTCGACGTCTACCGCCCCGCCGCCCAGCAGCAGCTCGCGACGCTGGGCGAGCAGACGGAGATCCGCTGCCTGCCCTCGGTGCTCGGCGAGCAGCCCGTGGCGATCGCCAAGCGTGCCATGCAGATGGCCCGGCTCGAGGCCTTCGACGTGGTCATCCTGGATACCGCCGGGCGGCTCCATATCGACACCGAGCTGATGGGCGAGGTCGCCCAGGTGCGCGACGCCGCCGAACCCGTCGAGACCCTCTTGGTGGCCGACGCCATGACCGGCCAGGACAGCGTCAACCTGGCCCGCGAGTTCAACGAGAAGGTCGGCGTCACCGGCATCGTGCTGACCCGCGTCGACGGCGACGCGCGCGGCGGCGCCGCGCTCTCCATGCGCGCCGTCGCCGGCTGCCCGATCAAGTTCATGGGCACCGGCGAGTCCACCGACGCGCTGGAAGCCTTCAACGCCGAGCGCATCGCCGGCTCGATCCTCGGCATGGGCGACGTCGTCGGCCTGGTCGAGAAGGCCCAGCAGGTGGTCGAGGCGGAAGACGCCGAGCGCATGGCCAAGAAGATGCTGAAGGGCCAGTTCACCCTCGAGGACATGGGCGAGCAGCTCAAGCAGATCCGCAAGATGGGCAGCCTGGAAGGCCTGCTCGGCATGCTGCCCGGCGCCCAGAAGGTGAAGAGCCAGATCGCCGAGGCCGACCTGGACGACAAGATGATCGCCCGCCAAGAAGCGATCATCCTCTCCATGACCCCGCACGAACGCCAGAACCCGAAGGTCATCAAGGCGTCGCGCCGGAAACGCATCGCCGCCGGGTCGGGCACCTCGGTGCAGGAGGTCAACAAGCTCTTGAAGCAATTCAAGCAGGTCTCTTCGATGATGAAGAAGGCCGGCAAGATGGGCAAACGCGGCCTCATGGGCGGCGGCATGCCGCCGGGCATGATGCCGCCGATGCCGCCCGGCATGCGTTGAACGATTTCGATTAACCGAACACGACGAACTGAGATCTAACGAAAGGACGAAACGAAACATGGCTTTGAAAATTCGCCTCTCCCGGGGCGGCGCCAAGAAACGCCCCTACTACCGCGTTGTCGTCGCCGATTCCCGGAAACCCCGCGACGGCCGCTTCATCGAGCGGGTCGGTTCCTACAACCCGATGGTGCCGAAGGACCACCCGGAGCGCTTCACCATAGACGAGGACCGGGTCAAGCATTGGCTCGGCGTCGGCGCGACGCCGACCAACCGGGTCGCCCAGTACCTGTCGCAGTTGGGCTTCGTCGACAAGCCGGCGATCCCCGAG
>JAPPPF010000209.1 GCA_028817665.1 Magnetovibrio sp.
GGTCCCCGAGGTCCTGGGTGGCGCCGGCGCCACCGTCGCCGACGGCTTCGATATCCTGCGCGCCGCCGGCGGCGGCGCGGTCGCCGTGCCGTTGGCGGAGACGCTGCTGGCCGGCTGGCTGTTGAGCAAGGCCGGCATGGATACGCCGGCTGGGCCGATGACGGTGGCGCTCGGTGGCGCCGGCGCGGGCATCCATCTCGACGGCGACGCGCTCACGGGCCGGGCCCGGGCGGTGCCGTTCGCCGGCGAGGCGCGGCACATCGCCCTGATCGCCGACACGGCGGACGGGCCCCGGGCGGCGCTGGTGGAAGCCGGCGCGTGTCGCGTGGAAGCCGGCACCGGCATCGCCGGCGACGGCCTCGCCGACGTCACCTTCGACGCCGCGCCGGTGGCGGCGCGGGGCGAGACGGAAAGCGTCGATCCGGGCGACCTGATGGTCATGGGCGCCGCGGTGCGCGCCACGCAGATGGCCGGGGCGCTGGCCGCGATCCTCGACATCGCCGTCGACTACGCGCAAGAACGCAAGGCCTTTGGACGCGCCATCGCCAAGTTTCAGGCGGTCCAGCACAACCTGGCCCGGCTCGCTGGCGAGACCGCCGCGGCGCTGGCCGCCGCCGGGTCCGCCGCCGACGCCATCGCCCACGCCGAGGCCTTCGACGAGGCGGTGTTCCTCGAAGTCGCCGCCGCCAAGATCCGCGCCGGCGAGGCGGCGGGCGAAGGCGCGGCCATCGCGCATCAGGTGCACGGCGCCATCGGATTTACCCAAGAACACGTGCTGCACCGCTTCACCCGCCGACTCTGGGCCTGGCGGGACGATTTCGGCTCGGAAAGCGAGTGGGCCGCCGGGCTCGGCGCCATGGTCGCGGCGAACGGCGCCGACCGGCTTTGGCCGATGCTGGCGGCCAGGTAGGCGCGCTCATGAGCTCGGCGATCCATTTCGACCCCATCCGCCTGCCGCCCGAGGCCGAAACCCTGCGCCGCGAGGTGCGCGCGTTCCTGGCCGAGGAGATCGGCGCCGGCCGTTTCGATCCGCACCGCACGCCGATGACCGACGGCTTCGACCGGGAGTTCAGCCGCCGCGTCGGCCAACGCGGCTGGATCGGCATGACCTGGCCGAAGAAATACGGGGGCCAGGAGCGGAGCTTCCTGGAGCGCTACGTGGTCACCGAGGAACTTCGGATCGTCAACGCGCCGACCCGCGCCCACTTCACCGCCGACCGGCAAAGCGGGCCGGTCCTCCTCAAGTACGCCAACGAGGACATCAAGGCGGACATCCTGCCGCGGATCACCCGCGGCGAATGCTGCTTCTGCATCGGCATGAGCGAACCGGACTCCGGGTCCGACCTGTTCGCCGCCAAGGCCAAGGCCGAGGCGACCTCCGACGGCTGGCGCCTCAACGGCGCGAAGATCTGGACCACCAACGCCCAGAACGCGGACTACATGATCGGCCTGTTTCGCACCTCGCCGCCGACCGACGACAACCGACGCCACGGCCTGAGCCAATTCCTGATCGATTTGAAGACGCCCGGCATCACCATCAATCCGATTGCCTCGATCACCGGCGGCAAGGAGTTCAACGAAGTCGTGTTCGTGGACTGCGACATACCCGCCGACCACCTGCTGGGCGAGGTCGACGGCGCCTGGAAGCAGGCGACCAGCGAGCTGGCCTACGAGCGTTCCGGCCCCGAGCGGTTCCTCGAAACCGCCTTCATCCTGATCGAGCTGGCCCGCGCCCTCGGTCCCGAACCGGACATCCGGGCGACCGAGGGATTAGGCCGGCTGGTCGCCCAGTTGCACACGCTGAGACGCATGTCGGTCTCCGTCAACGGCATGCTCGAGGCCGGCAAGGAGCCCGTGCTGGAGGGCTCGATCGTCAAGGACCTCGGCACCATCTGGCAACAAGCCCTGCCCGGCAGGGCCCGTGACCTCGCGGCGTTCGCGCCGCGTCCGGCGGAAGACGCCTCGAACCGGGCCAGCTTCGACGAAATCCTGGCCTTCGCCATCCAAATCGCGCCGAAGCTGACCATCCAGGGCGGCACGACGGAGATCCTCCGCGGCATCATCGCCCGCGGCTTGGGCCTTCGTTGAACTGACGGGGTCGGCCGCGCCTTGCCCGATATTCGCTCGCTTCTCTGGCCGGAGACGGTCGCCGTTATCGGCGCCGCCGACGACACCAACATCCTGCGCGGCCGCCTGCTCAACGTCATCCGGCAGCACGACTTTCCGGGCCGCATCTATCCGGTCAGCCGGAGCCTGGACGAGGTTCAAGGCATCAAGGCCTATCCATCCGTCGCCGAGCTTCCCGAGCCCGCCGACCTTGCCGTCCTGATCATCCCGGCGGACGCCGTCCCCGACGAGTTGGAACGCTGCGGCGCCGCCGGCGTCAAGGCGGCGCTGGTGATGGCGTCGGGGTTCGCCGAGGAGCCCGGCGGCCGGGGCGGGGCCATGCAGGACCGCATCCGCGAGATCGCGGCGCGCCACGGGATGACCGTGTCGGGGCCCAATTCCGAAGGGTTCTCCAATCTCGCCCGGAACCTGTGCGTGACATTCAGCCCGACCATGGAAACGGAGGGCCGGCCCCTGGTGCCCGATATGCCGACGGGCCGCCGCGCGCGGGGACGCGTCGCCGTGGTCGCGCAGAGCGGCGGCGTGGGGTTTTCGTTCTACGACCGGGGCCGGCCCAAGGACCTGGCTTTCAGCCATATCGTCACCACCGGAAACGAAGCCTGCATCGAAAGCCTCGACGTGGTCGATCACCTGCTCGACGACGACGGCACCGACGTCATCTTGATGTTCATGGAGGACATCAAGTCCCCCGGGCTCTTCGCACCCACCGCCGAGAGGGCGCTGCGCGCCGGCAAGCCCCTGGTGGTCGCCAAGATCGGGCGGAGCGAGGCCGCGGCGCGCGCCGCCATGTCCCATACGGCGGCCCTCACCGGTTCCTTCGACGCCTACCGCGCCCAATTCCTCAAGTTTGGAGTCATCGAGGGCCGCGACCCCGATGCCATGGTCGATCTGGCGCAAGGGTTCTGTGCCTGGAAGGGCCGGCTGCCGGCGGGCCGGCGGGTCGGCATCTTCACCGCGTCCGGGGGCGGCGGCGGCTGGATGGCCGACGCCTGCGCCGAGGTCGGCCTCGAGGTCCCGGAACTCGACGCCGCGACCCGCGCCGCCATCGACCCGCACCTGCCGGCCTACGGCACGTCCAGAAATCCCGTCGATGGGACGGCCCAGGTCATCCGCCAGAAAGGCTACGCCGAGATGTGCGAGATGATCGCCGGATCGGCCAACGTCGACGCGGTCGTCGCGGTGACCTCGGCGCGCAATCCCATCGGTTGGCGGCGCGAGCGCGACAAGCTCCTCCGCGTCGGCGCCGAGATCGCCAAGCCGACTTTCTTCTGGGCCTATACGCTGCCGCACGACGAAGTTCAATCGCTGGCCGCCGAGGCCGGTTTCCCGATGATCACCAACCTCAGCAACTGCGCCGCGACGATCGCCGAGATGGCCGCCTACCGCGCGTTTCGCGAGGATTTCCTGAAACCGACGTCAATCGCGCCGCCGCGCGAACATGCCGACGAGGCGGCGGCAAAATCGTTGTTGCGAAACGCCGGCCCGGTGCTGTGCGAGGTCGAGGCGCGCCGCGCCTTGGCCGCCTACGGGATCGGCGAGCCGCCGGGCGCGCTGGCGGAGACGGCCGCCGCGGCGCTCGCGGCGGCCGACGCCATCGACGGTCCCGTCGTTCTCAAGATCCAATCGCCGGATATCACGCACAAGACCGACGCCGGCGGCGTCGTCGTCGACGTCTCGGGCGAGGCGGCGGTCGGCGTGGCCTACGACAGAATCATCCAGGCGGCCCGCGACCACGATCCCGTCGCCGATATCCTGGGCGTCTTGGTCGAGCCGATGGCGGCGGACGGCATCGAAGTCATTCTCGGTGTCAACCGAGACCGCCAGTTCGGGCCGATCCTGATGCTCGGGCTCGGCGGCGTTCACACGGAAATCCTCGGCGACACCGCCTTCGCGCCGGCGCCGGTGACGCCGGACGAAGCATGGGCGCTGATCGGCCGGCTGAAGGCGGCGGCCCTGTTCGACGGCGTTCGCGGCCAGCCGGCGGCCGACGTCGACGCCCTCGTCCGCCTGATCGTTCGCCTATCCCAATTCGCCGCCGACCACGCCGAGACAGTGCGCGAGATCGACATCAACCCGGTCCGGGTCCATGCGGCCGGCGACGGCGTCTCGGTCCTGGACGCCCTGATCATTCAAGGAGATGACGATGAATGACACCTATGCCTTCGACGACATTGGAGTCGAGATCGCCGGCCACGTCGCGATCATCGAAATCCGGCGGCCGCCCCATAACTTCTTCGACATCGCCCTCATTCACCAGATCGGCGACGCCCTGGAACGGCTCGACGCCGACCCCGCCTGCCGGGCCGCGGTTCTGTGCGCCGAGGGGAAATCGTTTTGCGCGGGCGCCAATTTCGGTTCCGGCGAGGATCTTGGCGCCGACGGCCAGTTGAAAACGCAAACCCCGACCGAACGCGCGCAGCACTTGTACGTGGAGGCGATCCGTCTGTTCGAGGCGAAAACGCCGATGGTCGGCGCCATCCACGGCGCCGCCGTCGGCGGCGGGCTCGGATTGGCGATGGTGCCCGATTTCCGTGTGACCTGCCCGGAGGCGCGGTTCGCCGCCAACTTCACCCGGCTCGGGTTCCATCCCGGGTTCGGCCTGACGGTGACGCTGACGGAAACCATCGGCAAACAGAACGCGGCGCTCATGTTCTACACCAGCCGCCGCGTCAAGGGCGACGAGGCGCATGCCATGGGTCTCGCCGACGTTCTGGTTGACCAAAGCGAGGTGCGGAACGCGGCCATCGGCTTGGCCGCCGAAATCGCGGAGAACGCGCCCCTCGGCGTCACCGAAACCCGCCAGACCCTGCGCCGGGGCCTGGCCGACCGGGTCCGCGCCGCCACCGATCACGAGCTCGCCATCCAGACGCGGCTCCGCGCCACCGAGGATTTCAAGGAGGGCGTCAAGGCCATGGCCGAGCGCCGGGTGCCCGATTTCAAGGGTGCCTGAGGGCCGTTCGGAATGCCGATTTCAGAGACCGGAACATCATTTCGGGCCGCGTTGATCTCGGTGGAAATATCTATACAACGGTGCGGCGCGCGCCAGCGTTCGGAATGGCGCCGCATTGTTGGGAAGGAACTCGAAGATGCCGGCTAGCGAACCGTCCGCCATGCAACGCCTCTTGGAGGCGCGATCGATCGCCGTGATCGGCGCCTCGGAGGATCGCGGCAAGTTCGGAGGGCGATTGATCTACAATCTCATCCATCACGGCTTCGAGGGCACGCTCTACCCCATCAACCCGAAGCGCGAGACGATCTTCGATCTCAAGGCCTATCCGGACATCACGGCGCTGCCCGAACCGCCCGACGTCGCCGCCATCGCGGTGCCGGCGAAGTTTCTCGCCGACACCTTGCGGGGCTGCGCCGAGGTCGGTGTCCGCGTCGCCATCGTCATCACCGCGCAGATGGCGGAAGCCGGCGAGGAAGGCGCCCGGCGCCAGGAGGAAGCCATGGCCATCGCCCGCGAGGCCGGCATCCGCATCCTCGGCCCCAACTGCCTGGGCGCGCTGAACACCCATTCCAACGTTTGCCTGTCGCCTTCCGTGACCATGTCCGTCGATCATCTGCCGAAGGGCCGGGTCGGTGTCGCCAGTCAGTCCGGCGCCCTGCAGACGGCGCTGTTCATCCGCGCCTTCGACGCCGGCGTCGGGTTTTCGTCCTCGATCACGCTCGGCAATCAGGCCGACCTGGAACTGGCCGACGCTTTCGAGTACCTGGTCGACGATCCGGAGACCGGCGCCATCCTGCTCTACGTCGAGGGCGTCCGGAACCTGGAAAGCTTCCGCCGGGTCGCCAGGAAGGCCCGCGCCGCCGGGAAGCCGGTGGTCGCCGTCAAGGCCGGCCGCACGGAGGAAGGCGCGGCCATGGCGAATTCCCACACGGCCAGCCTGACGGGATCCTACGACAATTTCGTCGCGCTCTGCGAACAACTGGGCATCGTCGTCACCGACCAGCCCGACACCGCCGTCTTCTGCGCCGACGCCCTGGCCCGTTGGGGCGCGGCGTCGGCCGAGGGCCTGGCGGTGGTCTCGGGGTCCGGCGGCGCGGCGGCGCTGGCCGCCGACACCATCGCCGAGAGCAGTTTCCACGCCGCCCGGTTGAGCCGGCCGGCCGTCGATTTCCTGTCCGCCCATCTGCCCCTGGAGAAGAAGACGGCGATCATCGATTTTGGCGGCTTCGAACGGCCGTTCGTCGAGGACGTGATGATGGACACCCTCGACACCCTGGCCGACGACCCCGACGTCGGCGCGCTGCTGTTCATCATGACGCCGCAGCCGCTGATGGAGAAACTGGCCGCCAAGGTCCGCGAAGTCGGCACCGAAAAGGGCCTGCCGGCGCTGCTCTGCAACAAATCCGGCAGCCTCGTCGCCGCGGACGTCGATCGCGAAGCGGTCGAGCACGCCTACCCCGTCTATACCTCGCTGGACGATTGCTATCGGGTGATCGAGGCGTTGATGGCCTACCGGCGCATCCAACGCGACGGCGCCGACGAGGTGCCGGCGGTGCCCGGCGCGGCGATCGACGCGGCGACCGGCGGCTTGACGCCGGGCCTGCTCACCGAACCCGAGGCCAAGGGCCTGTTGGCCGCGGCCGGCGTGCCGGTGACCCGGGAGACCCTGGCCGCCGACGCCGACGCCGCTGTCGCCGAAGCCCGCGAAATCGGCTTCCCGGTGGTGTTGAAGGGTGT
>JAPPPF010000131.1 GCA_028817665.1 Magnetovibrio sp.
ACGAGAAACTGCTGTGCATCGGCCTGAAGAAGCTGAAGATGATGGAAGAGGACCTGGAAAAGCTGGCGGCCAAGGACTTCCACGAGCTGCTCCGCGCGTGGGAACTGAAGCACCGCCACCGGACGTCCGAATGCGTCACCCAGCACACGCTCTTCCGCAAGGAAACCCGCTGGCCCGGCTACTACTACCGGGGCGACGCCATGAAGCTGGACGACGAGAACTGGCACGTCCTCACGGTGTCGCGCCGCGATCCGGAAACCGGCGAGTACACCATGGAGAAGGCGCCCTGCTACCACCTCGTCGGCGAGGACGAGCAATAGCGGCGGCGAACGGGCGCCCGCATGGCGCGCCCGTTCGGCCCGGCGAAGGAGATCAACATCCAGCGCGTTGATCTTTTTCGCCAGGCCCGCCGACACGGGCCCGAGCCGGCAACGGAAAGCGGCAGATGAACATTATCGACAATACCGACGATGAGATCCTGGCCTACGCCAACCCGCTTTGGAGCCACCTCATCAAGGCGTCGAACGACGGCAACTACGGCGAATTCATCCGGCACTTCGCCTACAGCCTGATCAAGGGGCTGAACGAGATCGAGGTCGGCAATCAGTTCGCCAACAGCGAACTCACCCGGAACCTCTCCGAATCGGTCGAGTTCATCGGCACCATCCGCCGCGGCGAGCACGTGACGGTGCTCTACCGGACGCGCAGCACCAAGCGCGACGGCGAGTGGCTCGGCCGCCTGGTCCTCGGTTACGAGGACGGCGAGGTCAAGATTTTCGGCGCATCGATCTTCTGAGCGGCGGACGCGGGTTTCACATGAGCGCAACCATCCAGGACGGCAAATACGTCGAGTTGACCTACCAGGTGGTCGACCGGAAGTCCGGCGACGTGCTCACCGGGGTCGAGTTCCCCATCGGCTACATTCACGGCGCCAACGACATCCTGGCGCCGGCCGTCCTCGAGGCGCTGGAGGGCCGGTCCGCCGGCGCCGTGATCGAGGTGCCCATCGACTGCGACGAGCTCTACGGCCCCCGTGACGAATCGCTGATCTTCACCGATCACATCGACAACGTGCCCGAGGAATACCGGGAGTTGGGGACCACCATCGTCACCGAGAACGAGAAGGGCGAGGCCCGCAGCTTCATCGTCACCCGGATCGACGACAAGACGCTGACCGTCGACGGCAACAATCCCTTGAGCGGGCGGCAGGTTGTCTTCCGGCTCGAGGTCCTCGACGTGCGCGACGCCACCGAAGACGAGATCGAGGCCGGCGGTTCGCTCGGCGCCGGGCCGGATATCGACACGGCGCGCATGGTGCCGATTTGATCATCCGCGGGATACACGTGGCGTTCCCGCGGCCAACGCGTTAGATTTCATGGAGGAAGGTGAATTATGAGCGACCAACCGAAAACCAGACCGAAAGTGCCGGACGGCAAGGCGGCCTACGTGACGACGCGCCAGAAGGAGCCCAACGAGAAGGGCTTCGTCGGTTACGAGACCGAATGGGATCCGTGGCAGAAAGAGGTCGAGTACCAGACGCCGAAGAAGCCGTAACGGGGGCACGCGCCGCGATTGCGAACCGCGCCTGGGCACCGTCCGCGCCCGGGTCCGGCCCGTCCGCTGAACAAGGGGAGCTCCGGCTCCCCTTTCCTATTGGGCCGCCTGTAACGTCGTCTCGACGCCGCCGTTCCCGAACCTGTGGAGTTTATAGAGGGGCGCCGTCGCGACACCGTCCCCGAACGCGCCGAGGCGCAGATCGATGGCGAGGCTGGGCGCCGAGCTCGCCGGCACGTGCGCGACCGCGCCGACGGCGTCGCGGTGCGCGTGGCCGGTGAAGGCGCGGATCACCTGCGCGTGGCCTTCCAGCGCACCGGCCATGCGCCCGACGCCGTCCCAGTCGTCGTACTGGTGGGTATATCTCGACGCCGTCACCACGAAGGGCGGGTGATGCATGAACAGCACGGTCGGCGTGTCCGGTTGCTCGGCCAAGGCGGCCTTCAGGGAATCGGCCCGGTCCTGGCAGAAATCCCCCATGTTGCTCTCCTGGCTCAGCGTATCGAGGGCGATCAGCCGGATCGGATAATCGTCGACGCTGAACTGGCGGTAGGGCGTGCCCGGCATCAGGTCCCGGCCGCCCGGATAGTACTCATCGAGCAGCGCCCGGTCGTCGCGGTTGCCCGCCGCGATGTGCAGCGGTGGGGCTAGGTCCTTCAGAACGGCCGCCGCCGCCGCGTACTTCGCATGCGTGCCGTTGTGGGTCAGGTCGCCGGTGTGGATGACCGCGTCGGGTTGCGTATCGAGCCCGTTGATATGCGCGACGACGCGTTCGAGATCGCCGATTCGCGGCTCCGCGTCGGGGTCGTCGGGATCGATGTGGCTGTCGGAGATTTGGGCGATGATCATGCGCCATGCCTATAGCAATTGCCGCGGTTTCTCAACATGCTGCGCCGGCAAATATTTCGAGCGTCCGCATGCTTCGACAGGCTCAGCATGAGGGTTCTTTAGAAACCCTCGATACAGCACCTACCTCATCCTGAGCCTGTCGAAGGATGGGCAAGCGGGAAACGCGGCGGGAAAGCCACGACATCGACGGCGCAACTTGAGTATGATGAGGGAAATGGAACTCACCGACACCCAGTTGACGCAATTCGACCGCGACGGCTTCCTCATCCTGCCCGAACTGTTCTCGGCCGCCGAAATCGAGGCCATCAGGGCCGAACTGCCCGCGTTGTTCGCCGAGAAGACGGCGGCGAATATTCCGGAGAAGGAAGGCGGCGTAGTGCGCACCGCCATGGGGCTGCACCAAAGGAACGCGCTGTTCGACCGCCTGGTCCGGCATCCCCGGCTGGTCGGGCCGGCCAGGCAGATCGCCGGGCCGGAGCTTTATATCCAGCAGGTGAAGGTCAACGTGAAGGCGGCCTTCGATGGCGACATGTGGCAATGGCATTACGACTTCGCCACCCATCACCACGACGACGGCGTGCCGCGCCCCCTGGCCCTCAACCTGCACATCTTCCTGGACGACGTCAGCCACTACAACGGGCCGCTGTATTTCATTCCCGGCTCGCATAAGCGCGGTCCCGCGCCGGCTCGCCACGATACCTCGAGCACCAGCTACCCGCTCTGGGTGGTCGATCGCGAGCCTGTGGCGGAACTGGTCGAGGCCGGCGGCATCGTCCCGGCCATCGGCAAGGCGGGCACGGCGCTGATCTTCGGCGATACCCTGGTGCATGGCTCGCCCGCCAACATGTCGCCCTGGAACCGCTCGATCTTTTCGCTGATCCTCAACCCGGTCGAGAACGCGCAGCGGACGTTCGCCCGGCCGGAATACAAACACCACACGGATTTCTCCCCGGTCGAGGCCCTGAGCGACGATTGTCTGTTGAAGATGCCCTAGATCCGCCGCCCGGCCGGCGCCGCGATTTGCCCCGCGCGCCATTTCGTTTTAGATTTTCGGCCTCGGAACTGAGCAAACGGGAGCCCTGAGGCGCATGCGCAAGCCCGTCGTCGGCGTCGTCGCCAACTCGCAGTTGATGAACGACCAATACCAGGTGCAGGCCACCGGCAACCGCTACGTCGAGGCCGTCGCCGAGGTCGCCGGCGCGGTGCCGCTGATCATTCCGGCGCTGCCGCATTGTTCGGGCGTCGAGGAACTGATGGCGGCCTGCGACGGCTTCATGTTCCCGGGCGGGCGGCCCAACGTGCACCCCGAGGAATACGGCCACGAGGCGACCGAGGCGCACGGCGAGTTCGACCGCGCCCGCGACGGCGTGACGCTGCCGTTGATCCGCGCCTGCGTCGAGGCCGGCCAGCCGGTGCTCGGCGTCTGCCGCGGTTTCCAGGAATTCAACGTCGCCATGGGCGGCACCCTGCATCCCGAGATCCGCGACCTGCCCGGCCGCATGAACCACCGCATGCCGCCGGACGGCACCATCGAGGAGAAGTTCGCGCTGCGCCACACGGTGAAGCTGGAGCCGGGCAGCCGGTTCATCGAGATCTTCGGCACCGACGAGGTGATGGTGAACTCGCTGCACGGCCAGGGGATCGAGGAGCCGGGCCCGAGGATCGTCATCGACGGCCACGCGCCGGACGGCACGCCGGAGGCCCTGACCATCAAGGACGCGCCGGGTTTCGCCCTGGCCGTCCAATGGCATCCCGAATACAACGCCGCCGCCGACCCCGTCTCGAAGCCCCTGTTCGAGACTTTCGGCCGGGCGCTCATGGATTGGAAGTACGGCGCGGCGCGGGCCGCGGAATAGAAGCCGGCTACCCCTCCCCCGTCATCCGGGCCACGTGGCGGCCGAACGCGATCAGCATGGCGCACGCCCCCAGGTTGAGGACGAACAGAAGCCCGATCTCGGCGTACTTCAGGCCGGCGAACTCGATGGTCCAGGTATTGAGGGCCAGGAACAGCGCGAGATGGCTGCCGGCGAAACGATAAAGCATGATCAATCCCCGAATGTCAGTTGCCAGTCCGGGCCGGCGGAGACGCGCCGGCCGGCCTTTCCTCGTCGCCGACCTTACTGAATTTCCGGGCGCCTTGGAATATGGGCGGAACCTTGACAATTATTTATGTTCGTGATATGTTCTTATCAAGATCGCGCGGTCCGACCATCGGCCGTCGCGCGCTATTTGACACTGTGAAGAGGGCTCCGTTTCGCCGGCTCCGGCGCCTCGGAGCGCCGCCGGGATCGATCTTCGCCCGATTGCGGAGTTTGAGATTGGCGGTTCAAAAAACGGGACACGGCCCCCGCCCCACCGTCATGCCCGGACTTGATCCGGGCACCCATGACTTCACAAGGTGGAGTGCATGGAGACAAAGTCTTGGATCACCGGGTCAAGCCCGGTGATGACGCTCAAGGGCAAACGCCCGTCGCCCGCCCATCCTTCGACAAGCTCAGGATGAGGGGGGTGAATGATGCGCCGTCGACACCAACAGGGTTTCTCAAGAAACCCTCATGCTGAGCCTGTCGAAGCATGCGGACGCCGGCAGCGCGGAAATGGCGACGGAACGGCGGACAAAGGCGGACATTTGCGACATTTGTCGCGAAAAGGTCGCGAATGTCCTCGGTTTAAATCTCTGATATCAAACGATCATTCAGTGCCGCCCTGGAAATCGCGGACAATTGCGTACATCGGCGGACGAAGACTATCAGCGCGCCGGGGCGCGGGTCTCACCCGCCCCCGTTCCCCGGTTCGAACGCCGGCCCCTCGGGCAACAGCCGGACGCCGGGGCGCAGATACTTGTAGGGATAGACCCGGGGATCGACGACGTGGGCGCCGGGCGCCAGGCAGACCAGGGTCTTCTCGGCGATCGGGTCGAAGTCGGCGCGGAAATGACAGGTGCTTTTCAAGGCCAGGATCTTGCGCGCGCTCGGCTCGATGCCGATGTGCTTGAAGATGTCCTGGTCGTAGGCCTGCATGCGGCGGCTCGCGGTGACGATGTCGATGCCGCCGATGCTCAGCACCGCCGTCGGCCCCAGGTTGACCTTGCGTCCGGGAATGCTCTTGCCGGTCGTCGTGAACTGGCCGTCGCTGAGGGCGCTGACGGTGAAGGTGCCGTGGAAGGGCGCGTCGCCGGGGATGTCGTGCTTGCCGCCGAGCTCGACGGTGATCTCGGCGCCGAGGCCGGCGGCGTGCGCGGCTTCCGCCGCCTGACCGTCCCACATGACGCAGAGGGCAACGCCCTCGGCGCCCTGCTTATGGAGCTCCGCCAAAAGGCCCGTGGTGTCGCAGGTGCCGCCGCAGCCGGGGTTGTCCTGGGTGTCGGCGATGATCACCGGCTTCGACGCGCCTTGGCTGATCTCGATGGCCTGGCGCACCGCTTCGGCGGTCTCCAGAAGCGGCTCGGCGAACTCGGGCTCGCGTGCATTGACCATGGCGGCGAGTGCGTCGGCGGCCTTGTCGGCGGCCTCCTGGGTGTAGGCGTGGCAGACCACGGCGGGCCCGCATTCGGCCAGGTCCGAGGGCGGGAACCCGGCGCCGTAGCTCAAGTTCAGGACCTCGCCGCCCTCCCCCGCCACCGAGGCCTCGATGATCGCCTGGGTCGGCTCGACCAGGGTGCACTGGAAGTTCAGCGGCAGCAGGAACGGCATCCGGCGGATCGCCTTGCCGCGGGGGATGCCTTCCGCGAGGATCCGCCGCAGCAGCTTCGCCGAGCGCCCGCCCGTGTGCTGGCGGTCGATGTGGGGGTAGGTCAGGTAGATGGCCATGCCGTCGCAGTTGGCGACCATCTCCTCGGTCAGGTTGACGTGGTAGTCCAGCGTGATGACCACGGGCACCTCCGTCCCGACGGTCGCGCGGACCCGGCGCAAGAGCTCGCCCTCGGCGTCCGGGTAGGTCTCCGAGCACATGGCGCCGTGGAGATCGAGGTAGACGGCGTCGACGGGCAGCGCTTGCGAGAGCATGCCGACCAGCTCGCCGACGATGCGCTCGAAGGCGTCGTCGGTGATGTAGCCGCCGGCGCCGGCGTGGCCCCAGATCAGCGGCACCAGCTCGTGCTCGCCGGCCATCTCGTCGAGGAATCCGGCCATGCCGAAGGGCGTGCCGCGGGTCCGTTCGATGACCTCGTCGCGCCTCGCCAGCGGCGGGAACTCGCCGCCCTTGGCGTAGTAGTCATAGTCCGTGCGCATGGGCACGAAGCAGTTGGTCTCGTGCAGAAATCCGCCGATGGCGATCCGGGCCATGTCGCCCTCCCCCTGGTTCCCCCGAAGTGCCATCAGGGTAGCAGACTGGTACGGAAGTCAAGGGTTGCCACAGGGCCCG
>JAPPPF010000150.1:0-2701 GCA_028817665.1 Magnetovibrio sp.
CCCTGCGCCATCTTGATCTGCAGGTCGTCGGCGTTGACCAGGTATTCGGCGGTGACGCCGAAGCGGCCGGACGCCACTTGCTTGATCGCCGAGCGCATGGAATCGCCGTTCTCCATGGTCTCGTAGCGGCTCGCTTCCTCGCCGCCCTCGCCGGTGTTCGACTTGCCGCCGATCCGGTTCATGGCGATCGCCAGGTTGGTGTGGGCCTCCCAGGAGATGGAGCCGAAGGACATGGCACCGGTGGCGAAGCGCTTGACGATCTCGGACGCCGGCTCGACCTCGTCGATGGGGACCGGCACGCCGGCGCGTTTCAGCTTGAACAGGCCGCGCAGGTTCTTGAGCTTGCTGTCCTGCTGGTTGACCTTGTCGCTGAAGCTCTTGAAACCCTTATAGTTTCCGGACCGGACGGCGTGCTGCAGGGCGCCGACGGTCTCCGGTTTCCAGACGTGTTCCTCGCCGCGCAGCCGGAACGCGTACTCGCCGCCGACCTCGAGCGCGTTCCGGAGCACCGGATCGTCGCCGAAGGCGGCACCGTGCCGGCGCACGGTCTCCTCGGCGATCTCGGCGAGGCCGATGCCCTCGATGGTCGTCGCCGTCTTGGTGAAGTACTTCTCGACAAATTCGCTTGACAGTCCGACGGCGTCGAAGATCTGGGCGCCGCAATAGGACTGGTAGGTGGAGATGCCCATCTTCGACATCACCTTGAGCATGCCCTTGCCGACGGCCTTGACGTAGCTGGCGTGGACCTTCTCCTCGCTGGCGTCGCCGTCGAGGTGGTGGCGCAGCGCCGACAGGGTATCAAAGGCGAGGTAGGGGTTGATGGCCTCGGCGCCGTAGCCGGCCAGCAGGCAGAAGTCGTGAACCTTGCGGGCCTCGCCGGTCTCGACCACCAGGCCGACCTCGGTGCGCAGGCCCTCGCGGATCAGGTGGTGGTGCACCGCCGCGGTGGCCAGCAGCGACGGGATCGCCACCCGGTCGCCGTTCACGGCGCGGTCCGAGAGCACCAGGATGTTGTGGTCCTGGCTGACCGCCCGGGTCGCCCGCGCGCACAGGTTCTCGAGCGCCGCCGCCATGCCGTCGGCGCCGGCCTCCGCCGGATAGCAGATGTCCAGCGTGTAGGTCCGGAAGGCCGCGTCGACCAGGTTCTCGATCCGGCGGATCTTCTCCAGCGCGATGTTCGACAGGATCGGCTGGTGCACCTCGAGGCGCTTGTGGGCGCCGCCGGTGGTCAGGTCCAAGAGGTTCGGCCGCGGACCGATCAGCGAGACCAGCGACATCACCGACTGTTCGCGGATCGGGTCGATGGGCGGGTTGGTGACCTGGGCGAAGTTCTGGTGGAAGTAGTCGAACAGCATCTTCGGCTTGTCGGACAGCACCGCCGGCGGAATGTCGCGGCCCATGGAGCCGACCGGGTCCTCGCCGCCGGTCGCCATCGGGGCGAGGAAAAACTTTATGTCCTCCTGGCTGTAGCCGAAGGCCTGCTGGCGGTCGAGCAAGGTCTGGCGGTTCGGCGGCATCGCCGCGACCTCCTCGGGCAGTTCCTCGAGCTGGATCTGCGTGGTCTCGAGCCAGGTCTGGTAGGGCTTCGCCTTGGCCAGGGTATCCTTGAGTTCCTCGTCGTCGACGATGCGGCCCTCTTCCAGGTCGATGAGCAGCATCTTGCCGGGCTGCAGGCGCCACTTCTTGACGATCTTCTCTTCCGGGATCGGCAGCACGCCGACCTCGGAGCCGAGGATCAGGAGGTCGTCGTCGGTGACCACGTAGCGCGCCGGGCGCAACCCGTTGCGGTCCAGCGTCGCGCCGATCTGCTTGCCGTCGGTGAAGGCGATGGCGGCGGGGCCGTCCCAGGGTTCCATGACGGCGGCGTGATATTCGTAGAAGGCGCGGCGCTCGTCGTCCATCAGCGGATGGCCGTCCCAGGCCTCCGGGATCATCATCATCATCGCGTGGGCCAGCGAATAGCCGCCGGCGACCAGGAGCTCAAGCGCGTTGTCGAAGGTCGCCGAGTCGGAGGCGCCGTCGCCGATCAGCGGCCACAGCTTGTCGAGGTCGTCGCCGAGGATGTCGGACTTCATGGAATGGCGCCGCGCCGCCATCCAGTTGATGTTGCCGCGCACCGTGTTGATCTCGCCGTTGTGGCAGAGATAGCGGAACGGCTGCGCCAGCGGCCACGACGGGAAGGTGTTGGTGGAGAACCGCTGGTGCACCAGGGCGAGCGCCGATTCGGTCCGCTCGTCGTTGAGGTCGAGGTAGTACTTGTCGACGTTCGGCGCCAGCATCATGCCCTTGTAGCAGATGGTCCGGGCCGACATGGACGGGATGTAGAAGTGCCCGATGTCCTCGAGGTCGGCGTCCCAGACCACGTGGTGGGCCTGCTTGCGGATGACGAACAGCTTGCGCTCGAAGGCGTCCGTGTCGGGGCAGTCGCCGCCGCGGCCGATGAACACCTGGCGGATCAGCGGCTCGATCGGCTTGACGCTCTCGCCGAGCCACGAATCGTCGACCGGCACGTCGCGCCAGCCGAGCAGCTTCTGGCCCTCGCTGACGACGGTGCGTTCGATGGCGTCGGCGCAGACCTTCGCCGATTCCTTGGTGTTGGGCAGGAAGATCATGCCGACGGCGTAGTCGCCCGGCGCCGGCAGGTCGATACCGAGATCCTTGGCCTCGTCCCGGAACAGCCGGTCCGGGATCTGCATCAGGA
>JAPPPF010000150.1:2711-6705 GCA_028817665.1 Magnetovibrio sp.
GCATCAGGATGCCGGCGCCGTCGCCGGCCAGCGGGTCGGCGCCGACGGCGCCGCGGTGGTCCAGATTGACGAGAATCTGGATGCCCTGGCGAATGATGTCATGACTGGGGCGGTTCTTGATGTTGGCGATGAAGCCGATGCCGCAGTTGTCATGCTCGTTCGACGGGTCGTAGAGCCCCTGCTTTGGAGGCAACCCGACCGGCGATGGCCAATCCCGTTGGCGCATTTGTTCCACTTCCCTTTCCACAGATGGCTCGATTAGATATCAAGGCTTGGGCGATCTTGCCAGCGTCAAATTTGTCAAAATTCGGACCTAAAACAACCGGTTCATTCGAATTTACATCCGATCACCGACTTGAGACTTGGGCTGGCGCGCCACGATTGATATAACCATCACAAGATTTTGGGGAGTGCTGGGATTGGATATCCTACATCTAGCGGTGTTGGCCATCGTTCAGGGCATCACGGAGTTCCTGCCGATCAGCTCCTCCGGCCATCTCGTGCTGGTCCCCCTGTTCATGGATGTTCCCGACCAGGGCCTGCTCGTCGACGTCGCCGTGCATGTCGGCACCTTGGGCGCGGTTTTGCTCTACCTCTGGCGCGACGTCTGGTCGATGGTCGCCGGGCTCGGCCGGATGATGCGCGGCCGCCGCGATCCCGGCGCGCGCCTCGCCGGGCTGCTGGTCGCCGGCACCATCCCGGTGGTCGCCGCCGGCTTCGCCCTCAACCATTACTATCCCGGCGGCATCCGCGGCCTCGAGGTGATCGGCTGGACGACGCTCGGCTTCGGCGTGCTGTTGCTGGTCACCGACCAGATCGGCATGACGCTCCGGCGCATCGAGCACCTGCGGCTCGGCGACGCGGTGATCATCGGCATCGTCCAGGCCCTGGCCCTGATCCCCGGGACCAGCCGGTCCGGCATCTGCATGACGGCGGGCCGGATGATGGGCATGGAGCGCCAGGACGCGGCCCGGTTCGCCATGCTGCTGGGCATTCCGGCCATTACCGGGGCCGGGGTGTTGAAGGGCTACGAGCTCTGGAAGCTCGGCGACGCGCAACTGACCGCCGACGTGTTCATGGCCGCCGGTCTGGCGCTGGCCACGGCGCTGATCGCCATCGCCCTGATGATGGCCTGGCTGAAGCGCGCCAGCTTCACGCCCTTCGCCGTCTACCGGATCATCCTCGGCGGCTTCCTCCTGGCCCTCGCCTACGGCTTCATCGGCTGAGCATCCGCGAGGCGATCTCTGCGTAGATGGCGGCGGCCGTATGAAGGTCCGCCAAGTCCACCCATTCGTCGCGCTGGCCGCTCATGCCGATCCGGCCCGGCCCGATGGTCACCCGGGGCACGCCGAGGGCCGGGGCGAGGATCGCCGCGTCGGAGAAGTAATGCACGCCAGCCGGCGCCGGGACCGCGCCGGTGAGCGCGGCGACGGCGTCGCGGCATAGGGCGGCGAAGGGATCGTCGGCCTCGGTCACCACGCAGGGTTTGTCGTCGATGACCTCGATGGCGATCGCGGCGCCGGCGATCTCGCCGAGGTTTTCGACGACGGTTTCCGCCGCGAGCCCCGGCACGGTGCGGATGTCCAGCGTCGCCTCGGCCCTATCGGCGGTCAGGTTGACCGCGGTGCCGCCGGCGATGGTGTTGACCGCCACCGTCGCCGGGCCGAGCAGCGGATGATCGTGGCCGGCGAACGGGTTGGCGCGGACCGCGGCCAGGAAATCCATCAGCGTCAGGATGGCGTTGTCGGCGTCGCCGGCAGACGCGTGGCCGGGCCGGCCTTGGGCCCGCACCCTGAGCCAGACGGCGCCGGCCTCGGCCGTCACCATGCCCAGCGACGACGGCTCGCTGACCAGCAGCGCGCCGGCGCCCTTGAGGCTGCTGGTCTCGATCATGCGCTGGGCGCCGAGGCAGTTGGAGCTCTCGCCGGCGGAGAACGCGAGGATCAGGTCGCCACCGAGCGCCCGGCCGCCGCGCCGCAACTTCAGCGCCGCCGCGGCCATGGCGGCGAGGCCCGATTTCATGTCCGCCGCGCCGCGCCCGTACATCCGCCCGTCCGCGATCTCGGCGCCGAAGGGATCGTGGGTCCAGGCGCCGTCGCCGATGGGGAGCGTGTCCATGTGGGCCGAGAACACAAGCCCCGGCCGCGCCCCGTCGCCGGCGGTGCGGGCGATCAGGTTGATCCGGCCGGGCTGGAATTCATCGGCCTCGACGTCGAAGCCGTGGCCCGTGAGCCAGCCGCTCAGGTATCCGGCGACGGCGGCCTCGTCGCCGGGCGGGTCGGGGCTCGGCGCGCGGATCAGCCCGGCCAGCAGATCGGTGAGCTCGGCGCGTTCCTTCCCATCGAGCGCCCAGCCGGACATCTCAGTACCCGGCGCCGAGATCGACGACGTTCAAGGGCGCCTCGCCGGCCTCGATGCGGCGGATGTTGCCGGCCACGTATTCCGCCGCCGTGTGCGACAGCGTCAGGCTCGCCGTGTGCGGCGTCAGGATGACCTTGGGGTGCGTCCAGTAGGGGTGGCCGGCGGGCAGCGGCTCCTCGTTGAAGACGTCGAGGGTGGCGCCGGCGATGTGGCCCGCGTCGAGCGCCGCCAGCAGGTCGTCGTCGACCACGTGGCCGCCGCGCGCGCAGTTGATGAGGAAGGCGCCGGCGGGCAGTTTCGCCAGGGTGCCGGCGTTGATGATGCCGCGCGTCGCCTCGGTCAGCGGCAGCAGGCAGACCAGGATCTGGGTGCGGGCCAGGAAGGCGTCGAGGCCGTCCGGCCCGTGGAAGCTGGTGACCCCGGCCATGTCCTTCGGCAAGCGCGACCAGCTGGCCAGGTCGAACTCGAGCGCCCGGAGCTTGTCGGCCGCGTCGCCGGCCAGTTCGCCGAGGCCGAGCAGCCCGACCCGCCGGCGCCGGGGATCCTCCTGGGGCAGGGCCTTCCATTGGCCGGCCTTCTGCTGGGCCGCGTACTCGGCCATGTGGCGGTGGTAGTGGATGACGTGATAGAGCACGTACTCGGTCATGCCCTGGGTCAGCGAGCGGTCGACCAGCCGGCAGAGCGGGATGTCCGTCGGCAACTCCGGGTCGATCAGCAGCCCGTCGACCCCGGCGCCCAAGGACAGGATCGCCTTCAGGTTGGGGAATTGCTTCAAGACGCCGACGGGCGGCTTCCAGGCCAGCGCGTAGTCGACGCTGGCGAAGTCGAGCCCGTCTGCGTCGTCGGGCCAGACCAGGAATTCCAAGTCCGGCAACTGTTCGGTGAGATGGTGCCGCCAGTCCTCGGCCCGGTCCTCGGCGGAGACGAATATCAGCTTCATGGTCGGTGATCGGCCTTCTATTGGGTAACCAAACTAGGTGCTGACGACGCCCGATTCGTCGGCCTCCATCCTGAAGGCGGCGGCCATCAGGGCCTGGGTGTAGGGCTCGCGCGGGTTGTCGATGACCTGCTCGGCGGGGCCGGCCTCGACGACACGGCCCCCCTTCATGACGATGACCTCGTGGGAGACCGCGCGGACGACCTTGAGATCGTGGCTGATGAACATGTAAGCGAGGTCGTGCTTGATCTGCAGGTCGCGCAACAGCTCGACGATCTGCGCCTGGACGGACATGTCCAGCGCCGAGGTCGGCTCGTCCAGGACGATGAACTTGGGCTTCAGCACCAGCGCGCGGGCGATGGCGATGCGCTGACGCTGGCCGCCGGAGAACTCGTGCGGGTAGCGGTCCTGCATCTCCGGCTCCAGGTCGACCTCGCGGAGCGCCTCGCCGATCAACTGGCGGCGCTCGTCGTAGTCGCCGCCGAGGCCGTGCACGAGGAGCCCCTCCTCGACGATCTGGCCGACGGAGAGACGCGGGCTCAAGCTCCCATACGGGTCCTGGAAGACGATCTGCATCTCGCGCCGGAGCGGCCGCAGTTCCTTGAACTGCAGGCCCTGGATGTCCTGGCCGTGGAACGTGATGCCGCCGTCCGAGCGCTCCAGGCGCAACAGCGCGCGGCCCAGCGTCGACTTGCC
>JAPPPF010000147.1 GCA_028817665.1 Magnetovibrio sp.
GTCGCGAAAAGGTCGCGAATGTCCGCGGGCTAAGGCACTGGCATCAAACGATCATCCGCCGCCGCCCCGGAAAACGGAGACATTTGCGTACATCGGCGGACGAAGACTATGAGCCGGCGGCGTCAGTCGCGGTGATAGGGGTGGCCGGCGAGAATCGAATGGGCGCGGTAGAGCTGCTCGGCGAGCATGCCGCGGACCATCAGGTGCGGCCAGGTCTGCGGTCCCAGCGAGAGCGTCAGCTCGGCGCGGGCCAGCACGGATGCGTCGAGGCCGTCGGCGCCGCCGATCAGGAACGCCGCGTGGCGGCGCCCGTCGTCGCGCCAGCCGCCGAGGCGCTCGGCCAGTTGCCGGCTGCTGAGCGCATTGCCGGTGCCGTCGAGGGCGACGGTGACGGCGCCCTTCGGCACCTGGGCCAGGAGCAATTCGGCTTCACGGTTTTTGAGTTGGTCGCCCGATAGGCGCTTCTTCTCTTCCACCTCGCGGAGCTCGAGGGACGGCTGCAGGCGGCCGGCGAAATGATCGAACAGGGCTTTCTCGGGGCCCGCCTTGAAGCGGCCCACGGCCACGATGACGTTCTGCATCCGCTCTCTCCGCCCCGCGCGGCCTGGGCTTCCGCGGAAGCCGCCGGCGGGGTCCGTCAGCTCATCCGGCGGCGCCGGCCGCGCCGGCGCCCAGTCCGGAGTCCGCGTCGGCGCCCGGCGGCGCCGTCCAGATTTTCTCCAGGTTGTAGAACTCGCGGACCTCGGGGCGGAACAGGTGCACGATGACGTCGCCGGCGTCGATCAGGACCCAGTCGCACTGGGTCGCGCCCTCAACGGCAATGCCCTTGAGGCCCACGCCTTTCAGTCGTCGATGGATGTGATCCGCCATGGCGCCGACATGGCGTTGCGAGGTGCCGGACGCGATGACCAGGTGATCGGCGATCTCGGTCTTGCCGGCCAGGTCGACGACGACGGTGTTCTCGGCCTTGTCGTCGTCGAGGGATGCTTCCACCAGCTTCAGGACTTCGTCGGCCGGCGGCATCGGCTTGGTTTGGGCTATGGTTGCGCTCCTTCGCTCTGTTGCGCTCGCGATCAACGTCTTCGCTTCGTTCAGGAATCCGCCGCCTGCGTGCGGCGCCGGATTCCCGTCGCCGACACCGGAACGTGGGGCCGTTTGAACAGCACCCAGGCCGGTGCGGGCCGGTCCGCCAGGCCGGCCGCGCGGTGCGGTTTGATCCGGTACCTGGCGAATCGCCGAGCCGCCTTGGCGCGCTCGGCCCTTAAAGAATACGTGGGGCGTGCGAAAACCGCAACGGGAACCATGTGAAAGATCGATGACCACCGGTGCCAGCGGTGCATCTGCACCAGGTTGTCGGCGCCCATCAGCCAGACGAAGCGGGCGCCGGGGAAACCCTGTTTGAGGCCGGCCAGGGTGTCGGTCGTGTAGCGGGTGCCGAGGTGGGTCTCGACGTCGGTGACGAAGATCGGCAGGCGCTTGGTGATCTTCTCGGCGCCGGCCATGCGCTCGGCCAGCGGCGCCATGCCGTCGGTCGGCTTCAGCGGGTTTTGCGGCGACACCAGCCACCAGACCTCGTCGAGACCGAGCAGTTCGATGGCCAGCCGGCTGATCTCGAGATGCCCTTCGTGGGCCGGGTTGAAGGAGCCGCCGAGCAGCCCGATGCGGCGCCCGCGGGGGACCGGGCCGGGGACCGCGGAGGCGGTCAGGGGCGGCATTGGCCGGTGCCGCGGACCACGTACTTCATCGACGTGAGCTGCTCGAGACCGACCGGGCCGCGGGCGTGCAGCTTGCCCGTCGAGATGCCGATCTCGGCGCCCATGCCGAACTCGCCGCCGTCGGCGAACTGGGTCGAGGCGTTGACCATGACGATGGCGCTGTCGACGTTGTTGAGGAAGGCCTCGGCGGTCGCCGCGTCCTCGGTGATGATCGCTTCCGTGTGGCTGGAGCCGTGCTCGGCGATATGGCGGACGGCGGCGTCAAGGCCGTCGACGGTCCTCACGGAGATGATCGAATCGAGGTATTCCGTGTCCCAGTCGGCGTCGGCGGCCTCGGTCATGCGGGCGCCGAGATCGCCGGCCGCGGCCATTGCCTCGGCGTCGGCGCGGACCTCGCAGCCGGCCTCCATGAGGGCACTGGCGATGCGGCCCAGCATGGGCAGCGCGGCGCGGTCCATGAGCAGCGTCTCGGTGGCGCCGCAGATGCCGGTGCGCCGCATCTTGGCGTTGAGCACGACGCTTTCCGCCATCGCCGGCTCGGCGTCGCCGGTGACGTAGGTGTGGCAGATACCCTCCAGGTGCTTGAACAAGGGCACCCGGCTCTCGGCGCTGACCCGCTCGATCAGCGACTTGCCGCCGCGCGGCACGATGACGTCGATATGATCGGTCATGGTCAGCATGGCGCCGACGGCGGCGCGGTCGCGGGTCGGGACGCGTTGGATGGTGGTCTCTGGAAGTCCAGACTCCCTGAGACCCTCGACCAGGCACTCGAGGATCGCGCCGGACGAATGGAAACTCTCGGAGCCGCCCCGGAGGATCGCCGCGTTGCCCGCCTTCAGGCACAGCGCGCCGGCGTCGGCGGTGACGTTGGGCCGGCTTTCGTAGATCACGCCGATGACGCCCAAGGGCGTGCGCCGGCGCTCGATCTCGAGGCCGTTCGGCCGGTCCCAGGCATCGGTGACGGCGCCGACCGGGTCGGGCAGCTCGGCGATGTCGTCGAGGCCGCGGGCCATCGTCTCGATGCGGTCCTCGTCGAGGGCCAGGCGGTCGAGCATCGCCGCGCTCAGTCCCTTGTCGTCGCCGTAGGCCATGTCCTTGGCGTTCTCCGACAGGATCCTGTTCTGGTTGCGGCGCAGCGCCTGGGCGGCGCCGGTGAGCGCCCGGTTCTTCGCCTCGGTCGTCGCCGTCGTCAGCGTCAGCGCCGCGGCCTTCGCCGCTTCGCCGATCTCGCGCATCTGTTCGGTGATGTCGGGGGTGTCGGAAGGTGTGGTCATGGCAATGCCCTCAACTCAGGACCATGTCGTCCCGGTGGACCATCTCGTCCCGGCCACGGTAGCCGAGGATGGTTTCGATTTCACTGGTTTTGTTGCCCATGATGCGGCGTCCGTCGTCGGCCGAATAGGCGGAGATCCCGCGCGCCACCTCGCGGCCGTCGGCGGTCTTGACGACCACCGCGTCGCCGCGCTGAAAGGCGCCGTCGATGGCGGTGACGCCGGCCGGCAACAGGCTCTTGCCCGATCGCAGCGCCTTCAGGGCGCCGTCATCGACGACGATGGTGCCGGCCGGCTTGAGGGCGCTGGCGATCCAGCGCTTGCGCGCCGTCTTCGGGTTGGCGTCGGGGATGAACCAGGTGCAGCGCGCCCCCGCCTCGAGGCGCTCCAGGGGGCCGGGCTCGGTGCCGTCGGCGATGACCATGCGGCAGCCCGCGCCCATGGCGATGCGCGCCGCCTCGAGCTTGGTGATCATGCCGCCGGACCCGTCGAAGCTCATGGACGTGCCGGCCATGGCGTGCACGGCGTCGTCGATCTCGCCCCGCACCTCGGGCACGTGGCGGGCGTCCGGGTTCTCCGACGGATCGCCGTCGTAGAGGCCGTCGATGTGGGACAGCAGGATCAGGACGTCGGCGCTGATCATCGACGCCACGCGGGCCCCCAGGCGGTCGTTGTCGCCCAGCCGGATCTCGTCGGTGGCCACCGTGTCGTTCTCGTTGATCAGCGGCACGGCGCCCAGCTTCAGCAACGTCTCCAGGGTGTTGCGGGCGTTGATGTAGCGGCGCCGGTTCTCCGAGTCGTCGAGGGTCACCAGCACCTGGGCGACGGTCAGGTCGTGCTCGGCCAGGACCTCCTGGTAGGCGTGCGCGAGGCGCACCATGCCGGTCGCGGCGGCGGCCTGGCTTTCTTGGAGCCGCAGCGGGTTGGTGCCGAGGCCGAGATGCCGGCGGCCGACGGCGATGGCGCCCGAGGACACGATCACCACCTCCTGGCCGCGCGCCCGGAAACGGGCGAGGTCGGTGGCCAGGGCCTCGAGCCAGCGGCGGTGGACGGTTCCGGTATCGGGGTCGACGAGCAGCGCCGAACCGATCTTGACGATCACCCGCCGCGCCTTGGTCAATGCCGTCTGGCCGGTCATCGGTGAACCTCCCAGGGTTGGTCCTCGGCATCGTCCCCGACGCCGTCGGCGCCGACGAGCCCGAAAAGCTCCCAGATCACCGCGTCGACGCCGGCCCCGGCGAAGCCGGAAATCAGGTGCACCGCCTTGCCGGCCTCGGCGGCCAGCCGGCCGCGCTTCTCCGCCGCGTCGGCGTCGGAGAGCGCATCGCATTTGTTGAGCGCCAGGATTTCCGGCTTGTCCTCGAGGCCGTGACCGTAGGCGGCGATCTCGTCGCGCACGGTCCGGTAGCCCTCGAGCGGGTCGGCTTCGGTGCCGTCGACAAGGTGCAGCAGCACCCGGCAGCGCTCGGCGTGACCCAGGAACCGGGTGCCGAGGCCGGCGCCGTCGCTGGCCCCCTCGATCAGCCCCGGCAGGTCGGCGAGCACGAACTCGTCGTTGCCGAGGCGGACCACGCCCAGGTTCGGATGCAGCGTCGTGAACGGGTAGTCGCCGATCTTCGGATGGGCCCGGCTGACGGCGGCCAGGAAGGTCGATTTGCCGGCGTTGGGGAGCCCGATCAGGCCGGCGTCGGCGATCAGCTTCAGGCGCAGCCACAACCACATCTCCTCGCCGGGCCAGCCGGGATCGAAGCGCCGGGGGGCCTGGTTGGTGGACGACTTGAAGCGCGCGTTGCCGCGCCCGCCGTCACCGCCCTTGGCGACCACGGCGCGCGCGCCGGGCTCGGTCATGTCGGCGATCAGGGTCTGCTTGTCCTCGCTCAGGATCTGCGTGCCAACCGGCACCTTGATAACGATGGTCTCGCCCTTCGGTCCGCTACGGTTGCGGCCCATGCCATGGGTGCCGCGCGCCGCCTTGTAGTGCTGGCGGTAGCGGAAATCGATCAAGGTGTTGAGGTTCTCGACGCAGACGAACTCGATATCGCCGCCGCGGCCGCCGTCGCCGCCGTCGGGACCGCCGAACTCGATGAACTTCTCGCGGCGGAAACTGACGCAGCCGTCGCCGCCGTCACCGCTCTTCACGAAGATCTTGGCTTCGTCGAGAAATTTCATCGTTCCGGTCTTTCCGCGATCCGCATACGAAAAAAGGGGAATGGCAGCCATTCCCCTTCATCCACTGGTGAATGGCTGAGACCCCTGTTAGCTCGTCGGCTCCACACCCACGTAGACGCGTCCGCCGGCCTTGCGGCGAAACGTGACCTTGCCTTCGGAGGTCGCGAAGATGGTGTGATCCCTGCCGATGCCGACGTTGTCGCCGGGGTGGTACTTGGTGCCCCGCTGGCGAACGATGATGTTGCCGGGGATGACCGCTTCGCCGCCGAACTTCTTCAGTCCGAGGCGCCGCCCCGCCGTATCCCGGCCGTTGCGGGAACTGCCGCCTGATTTCTTGTGTGCCATGGAGCCTTACTCCTTGTCCGCTTTCTTCGCCGGCGCTTTCTTCTTCGCCGCCGGCTTCTTGGCCGCAGGTTTCTTAGCTGCCGCTTCCTTCTTCGGCGCCGCCTTCGCCTTGGTTTCCTTCGGCGCCGCTTCCTTCTTGGCCGCAGGCTTCTTCGCCGCAGGCTTCTTCGCCGCAGGCTTCTTCGCCTCGGCCGCGTCCTTGGCCGGCGCGTCGGCCTTCTTCGGCGCCGCCTTCTTCGCCGCAGCCTTCGGCTTGGCCCCCGACGGGCTCACGTCCAGAACCTTCAGGACCGTCACGTTCTGGCGGTGCCCGCGGGTCCGGCGGTAGCCTTGCCGGCGCTGCTTCTTGAAGACGATGACCTTGTCGCTCTTGGTCTGCTCGACGACCTCGGCGAACACGGCCGCCTTGTCGACCAACGGCGTTCCCACGGTCGGCGCCTTGCCGTCCTCGCCGATCATCAGAACGTCGCCGACCTCGACGGTATCGCCGGGCTCGCCGAGAAGCTTCTCGACGGTGATGATGTCATCCTTGGCGACTTTATACTGTTTACCGCCGGTGCGAATTACTGCGAACATAGCCGCCTCGAAATCTTTCAGAAGGCCGGTTCCGGCCTCGGGATCACGGTGGATCCTGATCATACCAAAATCAGGCCGCCCGGCGAGATCGGTGCGGCCCGCGAAATGAGGGGCGAAATATAGCCTTTTCGGCGTCCTTGTCAACGCCGGGAACGACAATAATTGAGGTTGTTCCAACGCCTTGCCGCGGCGTCCGGCTGCCTTGCAGGCGACGGGGCTTTCGGCTAATCTCCGCCCGCCCTGGAGGCCGCCGGCCTCCGCGACCTGATCGTGCGGAGAGGTGCCGGAGTGGTCGAACGGGGCGGTCTCGAAAACCGTTGTGCGCTTTGCGTACCCAGGGTTCGAATCCCTGTCTCTCCGCCACTTTATTCATTTATTTCAACTAATTAAACTTACTCAATTCACCACCCAAATTCTTGGGTGAAAATATTTTTCCCATATTTTTCCAAAATTCGCTAAGATGCTGGAAGAATGGCAAATGGAATCTCAATACGATCACGAAGAAAACTAGGCGGCGAAACCGTCTGGGGATTACGAGTACTGACCAGCCTTACCTAAGTGGTCCAGTTCCTATGAGAGATCCTGGCCGCTTTGAT
>JAPPPF010000094.1 GCA_028817665.1 Magnetovibrio sp.
GTCCTTCGTCATCTACGCGCTGATCGGGCTGATGCCGGGCGATCCGGTCGATTTGATGATCACCGCCGACCCCAAGATCACCGCCGCCGACGCGGCGCACCTGCGCGAGCTCTACGGCCTCGACAAGCCGATCACCGAACGCTACGGCAACTGGCTCGGGGCGGCGCTCGGGGGCGATCTCGGCTACTCGCGGCTGCACGCCAAGCCGGTCCTCGAGGTCATGGGGCCGGCGCTGGCGAACACGGTCACCCTGTTGGGGCTGAGCTTGACCCTGGCGCTACTCATCGCGCTGCCGCTCGGCGTCTTGGCCGCCGCGCGGGCCCACAGCAAACTCGACTACGGCATCAACATGATCGCCTTTGCCGGGATTTCGATCCCGCCGTTCTGGCTGGCGCTGCTGTTGATCATCGTCTTCGCCGTTATCCTTGGCGTGCTGCCGGCCGGCGGCTCGGCCGCGGCGGCGGGCGCGTCGGGGTTCTGGGAAAGCGCCAAGTACCTGGTCTTGCCGGTGGCCAGCCTGACCATCGCCAGCATCGGCGGGCACACCCGCTACATGCGCGCCGCGATGATCGAGACCCTGCGCCAGGACTACATCCGGACGGCCCGCGCCAAGGGCCTCGACGAGACCCGGGTGTTATTGGGTCACGCGCTCAGGAACGCCCTGATCCCGGTCGTCACCATCATCGCGCTGGACTTCGGCTACCTGTTCTCCGGGGCCCTGATCACCGAGACCATCTTCAGCTACCCGGGCATGGGCAAGCTGATCTTCGACGCGATCATGGGCAACGACTTCAACCTGGCCCTCGTCGCGCTCCTGTTCGCGACCTTGCTGACGCTGATCGGCAATTTCCTCGCCGATCTCGCCTACGCCGCCCTCGACAAGCGGATTTCCCTGGCGGAGGCGATCGAATGAGCGCGCCGGTCCCCATTGCCGCCGGCAAGAGCCCGGCCGCCCTGGTCTGGCTCCGGTTCCGCCGCCATACCCTGGCGGTCGCGAGCGGCGCCGCGCTCGGCCTGCTCGCCCTGGTTTCAATCGCGGCGCCGGGCATCGAAACCGCGCTTGGCGCCGATGCCACGGCGGTCGACCTGTTCGGCCGCTTCCAACCACCTTCGGCACAACACCCGCTGGGCACCGACGAACTGGGCCGGGACCTGCTGTTGCGGCTTCTCCACGGCGGCCGGGTGTCGCTTTTCGTCGGACTGGTCGCGGCGGTTTGCGCGGCCGTGCTCGGAACCGTGGTCGGATTGTCGGCCGGCTACTTCGGCGGCCGGCTCGACGGCCTCCTGATGCGCTTCACCGACGGCATCATCGCGCTGCCGCTGCTGCCTTTGCTGATCGTCCTCGCCGCCATCGACCTCGGCAAGCTGGGCGTCCCGGCGGGCCTCGCAGAAGCCGAGAACGTTAGCCTCTACCGGATCATCGTGATCGTCGCCCTGGTCGGCTGGACGACGGTCGCCCGGCTGGTCCGGGCCAGCACCCTGGCGATCCGCGAGCGCCCCTTCATCCAAGCCGCCGTCGCCCAGGGCGCCGGCACCCTCCGCATCATGACCGTGCACATCCTGCCGAACCTGGCATCGCCGATCATCGTCGCGACCACCCTGGCGGCGGGCAACATCATCTTGCTCGAATCCGTGCTGTCGTTCCTCGGGCTCGGCATCCAGCCGCCGATCCCCAGTTGGGGCAACCTGCTGACCAACGCCCAGGAGTTGATCTGGGAGGCCCCGGCCCTGGCGTTCTACCCGGGCCTGTTGATCTTCGTCACTGTGATCGCCTTCAACTTCCTGGGAGACGGGCTCCAGGACGCGCTTGATCCGCGGTCGTCGAACAGGGGCCCCGGCTAGTGTGACATGAAGACCGGCACGGGCATGCTGTCGAGCATGTGCCGGGTCACGCCACCGAGCACCAGTTCACGCCAACGCGCGTGACCGTAGGCGCCGAGCACGATCATGTCGGCCTGAATATCCGCGGCCCGCGACAGCAGCAGATCGCCGATATCCATGTCCTTGCTGGTCACGTGGTCGGCCTCGGCGTTGACGCCATGACGTGCCAGGTGCGCGGCCAGATCGGCGCCGGGCAAGTCGCCGTGCCCGTCCTCGCCCGGTTCCGGATTGGCGATCATGATCGTCACCTTGTCGGCCTTCTGGAGTACCGGCAGCGCGTCGTGGACCGCGCGCGCGGCCATCCGCCCGGCGTCCCAGCCGACCAGGATGCAGCGCCCGATCTCGCCGTCATCGTAGATGTTCGGCACCACCAGCACCGGCCGGCCGGCGGTGAGGATGACCCGGTCCGGCATCTCGTGCCCGCCGGGCAGCAGGTCATGGCTGTCCGCGTCCTGACTGAGCACCAGCAGGTCCCCGTAACGGCAATGCTCGCTCAGCACGCCGACCGGTTCGCCGTCGACGATCCGCCATTCGGCGTCGACGCCCGCCGACCCGGTGCGCTCCTCGAACGCCGCGCCGATATGTTCGAGGGTGTCGCGGACCGCCTGCTGATGCTGTTCGAGAATCTCCGCGCCGATCTCGACTTCGGCGTAGGGCGGCACATAGGGGCGTTGGACGACCGCGATGCCGGTCATCCGCGAGTCCAGGCGTTGCGCCAATCGAACGCCGGCATCGACACGCCGCTTGCAGTCCGCCGATGCATCCAGATGCACGTAGATGTCCTTCATCGCCATGGCTGGTTCTCCATCCAAAGTCGCCGTCAGATTACGACCAAGATGTAACAGCCAAATGACCCCACTGCATTGATCTCAGTTAAGAGAATAATCGTTTCTTTTCAATTTCTTATGCGGGGGGGATTCATTTGCCGCGCGGCCCGTTTTCGACCCTCGACAAGACCGCCTCGATGGCCGCCTCGGCGGTCGGAAGCCGCTTGAAAAGGTCCCGGACGACATCCGGCGCGAGGTCGTTGGGGGCCTCCGGGCCGGGCGCGCCGCAAAGCGCGAACACGGCGGTGCCGAACTGCAGGGCCAACTTGATCTCGTTGGCCGTGCCGGTCCGACCGCCGATGGCGACGACACAGGCCGCCGACGACGCGATGACCCGGTTCCGGCTGTGATCGCCGCGGCCTTCCGCGCGGGCCGTGTCGCGGGTGCCAAGGTCCGTCGTCAGCACCACCGTCGCGTGAGGGTTGGCGGCGCCGGGATCAAGCGTCGGCAACATCGCCAGGGAAAGCCCGCCGGCCGCCGCGGCGCCTTCGCAGGCCGCCGCCATGACCCCGCCCCGGCCGCCGCAGATGATCGCCAAGCCGGCCTCGGCGAGGCCATGGGCGACGGCGTGGGCGGCTTCCTCCTCGGCCCGGTCCGCCACGCCGCCGCCGATGATCGCCACCGGCCGGTTTCCCGCCGGGAAACGCAATTTCATCGCATCTCTCTCCTGAACCGCCGGGAACCCGGCAGGTTGCCCTGTTTCTAACTTGCCGAGGAATATGCTATCATGTACCAATCTGGTGGTTGAATGCCGCTGACGGCCCATTGATGGAAGTCACCGCGACCCATGTATGCCGACAACACACTGACCCCGAAGGAAGCCGCCCGCCTTTGCGCGCTCGGCACCTTGGCGTCGGAATCCAAGACCTACGGCGCCCTCGCCGAGCAGGTGCGGCACTTCATCGACCGCGTTCAGGGGCCGACCCTCGACGTGTTGGGATCATCGCTGGAGCTGTTGAAATACGAGGGCCTCGTCGAATCGCAGGGTGACGGAGACGACGCGCCGCTCCGCATCACCAGCGCCGGCCGGGCCGAGTTGGAAACCCTGTTGACCGCCGACGTGCGCCCCGGCGCCACCGACCTCAACAAGCTCATCGTCGCCTTGAAATTCCGGTTCCTGCACCTCCTCGACGCCGCCGCCCAGGCCGACCAGGTCGACGCGCTCGTCGACGTCGCCGAAACCGAGCTTGCGCGGCTGACCGACCTTCGCGGCCATCACAGCGCCGAGCCGGGCCATCTGCCGGCTTGGCTCGACCGCGAGATCGATGAATTGGAATCCCATCTGACGTGGCTCGGCGAATTCAAGGACGGACTCGCCTGACGCGAGCCGGCGGCGCAACTTCGTAAAATCAAACCTAGGGAATCGGGCCGGCGTCTAGCCGAGCACCTTGGCGACGACCTTTTCCAGGCCCGCCAGGATCTGTTCACCGGCCTTGCCGCCGCTGCCCTTCATCCTCTGGGCGATCACCAGCTTCATGGCGTCGATATGGACACGCACGGCCTCGACCTCCGCGTTGCCGATGGTATCCATCTTCTCGATCATGCGGCAGAGCTGGTTGCCGATGGCGGTGACGAGGTCGAAACCGAAGCTGCCGCCCTGGCCCTTCATGTCGTGTGAGACCTGGAAGACCTTGTCGATTTCCTCGGCGCGGTCGCCGGTGGCGGCCGCCAATTCCTTGTAAGCGGCGTCGATGCGGGCGATGTCTTCCTGAACCCAATCGAGATATTGGTCGGACATGCCGGCGATCGCCTGCTCGGCGCGATCCAGGGTCGACGCATCAACGGCGCCCGGGCCTCCGACCTTGACCTTGGCTTTGACCGCGTTCGGCGGATTAATAATTTCTACCTTGTCGTCGCTCATGCCCGTTTGCATTCTTTGCCCGCTCGGAAACGCCCCCCAATCAGCGATTGCGAACCTACCATCAATGCTCACGGCTAAAGGCGTGATTCGCAACCCGTATTTTACATATGATTAACGGGGTTCGAGGCGGCTCAGATCAATCCAAGGTCGCGCAGCTCGGCCGCCATCTCGGCCGGCAGCTCGGTCATGACGCCCATGTGCTCGCTTAGGTCCGGCGGGGCGTCGTCGGGCGGAAAATAGCGCCATCCCTGGAACGCGCGAAAACGCCGCGGCATGGTGCGGACGTGTTCGGGGTCGAGGATGATCGCACAGGCCGGGCGTCCGTCGTCGCGCTCGACGCTCTCGAGCCCGACGATGCGCTGGCGCACCAGGATGACCCGGCGGATGACCCAGAAGAGCGAACCGCCGTCGAGCACCTCGTCGCGGCGGCGCGGCATGTTGCGGGTGACGTGGCGCAGGACCTCGGGCTCGCCGTTGGCCCGCGCCGTTTCCAGCCGCGCCTGTTGCACCCGGGCCAGGTGATCGATGTCGTCGATGCCGACGCAGAGCTTGATCAGGTTGACGCTCACGCGGCGTTTCGCCCGGCCAACGCCCTGGCCACCTTCGATGCCGGCGGGCGGCCCAGTTGAGCGGCGATGAAATCGGCCACGTCGAGCAGGGCGCCGAGGTCGATACCGGTCTCGATACCGAGGCCGTCGAGCATGTAGAGCACGTCCTCGGTGGCGACGTTCCCCGACGCGCCCTTGGCATAGGGACAGCCGCCCAGACCGGCCACGGACGCATCCACCAAGGCGACGCCCATCTCCATGACGGCCAGGATGTTGGCCAGGGCCTGTCCGTAGGTATCGTGGAAATGGACGGCGATCCGTTCGATGGGAATGTCGCGGGCGACGGCCTCGATCATCGCCTGGGCGCGTCTTGGGGTGCCGCGGCCGATGGTGTCGCCGAGCGAGATTTCGTGGCAACCCATGTCATGGAGCCGTTTCGCGACCCGCGCCGTCGCCTCGGCCGCGATCGGTCCCTCGTAGGGGCAGTCGAGCACCGTCGAAACGTACCCGCGCACCGGCAGGCCGCGCTCGGAGGCCGCGGCGCAGACCGGTTCGAACCGGGCCAGGCTCTCCTCGATGGAGCAATTGATGTTTTTCTTGGAAAACGCCTCGGAGGCGGCGCCGAAGATGGCGACCTCGTCGGCGTCCGCCGCCACCGCCGCCTCGAAGCCCTTCATGTTCGGGGTCAGCACCGAATAGACGACACCGGGCTTGCGCGCGATCCCGGCCATGACATCGGCCGAGTCGGCCATCTGCGGCACCCATTTCGGCGACACGAAACTGCCCGCCTCGATGAATTGCAGCCCGGTCGCCGTGAGCCGGTCGATCAACTCCACCTTGACGCCGCAGGGGACGGTTTCGGCCTCGTTCTGGAGCCCGTCCCGGGGCCCCATCTCGACGATCTTGACCTTGTCGGGCAGTTGCATGGGCGGCGGTTAATCCTCTTCGAACTCGATCAAGCCGGCGCCTTCGTCGACCTGCTCGCCAAGCCCATAATGAACCGCCGTCACCGTCCCGTCCACCGGCGCCTTGATGGCGTGCTCCATCTTCATTGCCTCGAGGACGACCAGCACGTCTCCGGCCGAGACCTTGGCGCCGGCGTCGACGTTGATGGCGACGACCTTGCCCGGCATCGGCGCGACGAAGGCCGGCACCACGGCCGCGTCGTCGGCCGCGGCGGCCATCGGATCGGCCAACTGGAAGCGGTTTTCCCCGGCCTCGGCGAAGACCGTGATTCCGGCGCCGACCCGGACCACCCGGCTGGCAATCCCCCGACCGTCGATCTCCGCCTTGACCGCGCCGTCGGCCGCCATGGCGCCGGAGATACGCAGATCGAAAGCGTCGCCGTCGGGCATCGAGACCCGGAGTTCGTGACCGTCCGCGCGCGGTCTCGCGGAAACGCTGATCTCACGCTCGCCAGATCGCAGGACGAGATCCTGGTGCGCCGTGTCGTTGAGCCGCCAGCAGTCGGTGCCGTGCCAGGGGCTGCCGGCATCGCCGGACCGCGCCGCGGCCAGCGCCGCCGCCTCGGCCCGGGACCTCAGGACCGAGAAAGCCGCCAAGGCCACGGCCGTCGCGGATACGCCTTCTGGCGCCGCGTGGAAATCTTCCGGCAACCGGTCGATGAGGCCGGTATCGGGCTCGCCGGCGGCGAACGCCTGGTTTTCCGCCAGCGCCATCAGGAAACGCCGGTTCAACGTCGGCCCGACCAGTTCGATGGCGCCAAGCGCCTCGATCAGGCGCAACCGGGCGGCCTCGCGGTCGCGGTCCCAGGTGATCACCTTGGCGATCATCGGGTCGTAGTGCGCCGTGACCTCCTGGCCGGCGGCGACGCCCGTGTCGATGCGGGTGTGGCTGTCGGTGGCGGGGAACCGCAGGTGGTGAATGGGGCCCGGCGCCGGCAGGAATCCCTTCTCCGGGTCCTCCGCGTAGAGCCGCGCTTCCATGGCATGGCCGCGCATGACCAGGACTTCCTGGGTGCAGGGCAAGGCCTCCCCGGCGGCCACCCGCAACTGCCACTCGACCAGGTCCTGGCCGGTGATCATCTCGGTCACAGGGTGCTCGACCTGCAGCCGGGTGTTCATCTCCATGAAGTAGAAGGCGCCGTCGGCGTCCAGCAGGAACTCGATGGTCCCCGCGTTCTGGTAATCGACGGCCCGCGCCGCGGCAACGGCGGCGGCGCCCATGCGCCGGCGCAATTCATCCGAGAGGCCGGGCGCCGGCGCTTCCTCGATGACCTTCTGGTGACGGCGCTGCAGGGAACAGTCGCGCTCGAACAGATGCACGCAATTGCCATGACCGTCGGCGAACACTTGCACTTCGACGTGGCGCGGCCTGTCGATCAGCTTCTCGACCAGCATGCGGCCGTCGCCGAAGGCGGCTTCCGCCTCGCGCCGGGCCGAGACCAGGGCGTCGGACAGCTCGCCGGCTTCGGTCACCGCCCGCATGCCCTTGCCGCCGCCGCCCATGGCCGCCTTCAACAGCACCGGATAGCCGATCTTCCCGGCTTCCGCCTTCAATGTCGCTTCGTCCTGGTCCTCGCCGTAGTAGCCGGGGACCACCGGTACGCCGGCCGCTTCCATCAACCTCTTGGCGTTGTCCTTGCCGCCCATGGCGCGGATCGCGTCGCTCGGCGGGCCGACGAAAACCAGCCCGGCGGCCCGGACGGCCTCGGCGAAGTCGGCGTTCTCGGAGAGGAAGCCGTAGCCCGGGTGGATCGCCTCGGCGCCGGTCGATTTCGCCGCCTTGAGAATGTTCTCCGCCCGGAGATAGCTTTCCGCCGCCGCCGCCGGGCCGATCAGCACCGCCTCGTCGGCCATCGCCACGTGCGGCGCGCCCCGGTCGGCCTCGGAATAGACGGCGACACAATCAACGCCCATCCGCTTCGCCGTCCGCATGACCCGGCAGGCGATCTCTCCCCGGTTGGCGATCAACAGTTTCCGAAACACGTCACGCCTTCCCTCAGTCCTGAACCCATTCGGGTTTGCGTTTCTCTAGAAAAGCCGCGATGCCCTCCCGGCCCTCGTCGCTGGCGCGAATGTCGGCGATGCGCCGCGCCGTGTCGTCGAGCACGGCCTGGTCGATGGGTTTGCCGGCTACGGCGAAGATCAAATCCTTGCTGGCGGCCATGGCGGCCGGGCCGTTCCTCATCAGCGTCGCCGCCATGTCATCCACCGCGCCCGTCAGCTCGTCCGGTTCCACCACTTCGTGGACGAACCCGATCTCGTGGGCCTTGGCGGCGCTGAACCGTTCGCCGCTGACGAAATAGCGGTGCGCCATGCGTTCACCCATGGCGGCGACGACGTAGGGCGCGATGGTCGCCGGGATCAGGCCGAGTTTCACCTCCGAGAGCGAGAACTGCGCCGCCGCCGAGGCGATGGCGATGTCACAGACGGCGGCCAACCCGACGCCGCCGCCGTAGGCCGGTCCCTGGACCTGGGCGATGGTCGGTTTCGGACAGGTGGCGATGGAGTGCAGCATCGCGGCCAGCGCCTTGGCGTCGGCCATGTTTTGCTCATGCGTGTAGCCGGCCATCCGCTTCATCCAGTTGAGATCGGCGCCGGCGGAGAAGCTCTTGCCCTCCGCGGCGAGCACAACGCAGCGGACCTCGGAATTCGCGCCGAGGCCGTCGAAGGCCTCCTGCAGCGCCGCAATCAGCGCCTCGTCGAAGGCATTATGCACCTCGGGCCGGTTCAGGATGACGGTGGCCCGCCCGTCTTCGTTGATATCGATCTTGATCACGTCGGCTCTCCGCCCGCCGTTACATGCGGAACACGCCGAAGCGCGTTTCCTCGACCGGCGCGTTCAGGCTGGCGGAGATGGCTAGCCCCAGGACCATCCGGGTGTCCTTGGGGTCGATGATGCCGTCGTCCCAGAGCCGGGCGCTGGCGTAATAGGGATGGCCCTGGTGCTCGTATTGATCGAGGATCGGCTGCTTGAAGGCGGCTTCCTCGTCGTCGGGCCATCTCCCGCCCTTCGCTTCGATGTTGTCGCGCTTCACCGTCGCCAGCACCGAGGCGGCCTGCTCGCCGCCCATCACCGAGATCCGCGCGTTCGGCCACATCCACAGGAACCTTGGCGAATAGGCACGGCCGCACATGGAGTAGTTGCCGGCGCCGAAGCTGCCGCCGATGATCACCGTGAACTTCGGCACGTTGGCGGTGGCCACGGCGGTGACCATCTTGGCGCCATCCTTGGCGATGCCGCCGGACTCGTACTTGGAACCGACCATGAAGCCCGAGATGTTTTGCAAGAAGAGCAGTGGGATGCGGCGCTGCGCGCAAAGCTCGATGAAATGCGCGCCCTTGAGGGCGGATTCGGAGAACAGGATGCCGTTGTTGGCGACGATGCCCACCGGATAGCCGAAGATCCGCGCGAACCCCGTGACCAGCGTGGTCCCGTAGTTCTGCTTGAACTCGTCGAAGGCCGAGGCGTCGACGATGCGGGCGATGACCTCGCGCACGTCGAAGGGTTTCTTCAGGTCCGTCGGCACCATGCCGTAGAGTTCTTCCGCCGCGTAGGCCGGTTCCTCCGGTTCGGCGACGTCGAGATCGATGGTCTTGACCCGGTTCAGGTTGCCGACGATGCGGCGCGCCGTGGCCAGGGCGTGGTCGTCGTCGCGGGCCATGTGGTCGGTGACGCCCGAGACCTTGGAATGGACCTCGGCGCCGCCCAACTCCTCGGCGCTGACCACCTCGCCGGTCGCCGCCTTCACCAGCGGCGGGCCTGCGAGGAAGATGGTGCCCTGCTTCTCGACGATGACGCTCTCGTCCGACATGGCCGGCACGTAGGCGCCGCCGGCCGTGCACGAGCCCATGACAACGGCCACCTGCGGGATACCGAGGCCGCTCATCCGGGCCTGATTGAAGAAGATGCGGCCGAAATGGTCGCGGCTCGGGAACACATCGTCCTGCTCGGGTAGGAAGGCGCCGCCGGAATCGACCAGGTACACGCACGGCAGCCGGTTCTCCTCGGCGATCTCCTGGGCCCGCAGGTGCTTCTTCACAGTGATCGGATAGTAGGTGCCGCCCTTCACCGTGGCGTCGTTGGCGACGACCACCACCTCGTTTCCGGAAACCCGGCCGATGCCGGTGATGATGCCGCCGGCGGGCACCGGGTCCGCGTACATCTCGTGGCCGGCCAGTTGCGAGAGTTCCAGGAACGGCGAGCCGGGGTCGAGCAGCCGGCGGACCCGCTCGCGGGGCAACAGCTTGCCCCGGTCCGTGTGCCTCTGGCGCGCCCGCTCGCCGCCGCCGAGCTTGATCTCGCCGACCACGCGATGCAGATCGTCGACGACGGCGCGCATGGCGTCCGCGTTGTCGCGGAATTCCTGGGAATTCGGTTGGGCGGCGGTCGTGAGGATGCTCATGGCGGCGCTGGCTCCGGTCCTATTTGTCGCCGCGCTTCGGCCGCTCGCCGACCGGCCCGCCGGCTTCCTTCCAGGCCTTGAAGCCGTCGGCGAAGTGCACGGCGTTCGGGAACCCCATGTCGTAGAGGGTCTTGCAGCTCAACGCCGAACGCCAGGCGGCGGCGCAGTAGAGCACGTAGGTCTTCGACTCGTCGCCGAGGATCTCCTTGTAGTAGGGGCTGTCCGGGTCGAACCAGAACTCGACCATGCCGCGCGGCACGTGGATGGCGCCGGGCACCATGCCGTCGCGCTCGAGCTCGCGGACGTCGCGGATATCGATGAACACCGTGCCCTCGTCGTCCTCCTTGTGGCGGCGGATGGCCTCGTCCGTGGACATGGTGGTGATCACCGCCTCGGCCTCCGCCACCAGATCCTTGATGCCCTTCTTCAATTTGATCGCCATGCCACGTTCCTTCCGCAGAATGCGCCGCCTAGGCGGCCTGTCCCTTGATCCACCGCTTGATCATCCACAACCGGTCGTTACCCCAGAAATGCTCGCCGTCGACGATGAAGAACGGCGCGCCGAAGACGCCCGCATCGATGGCCTGCGCCGTTTCGTCCTTCAGGCGCTGCTTGAGCGCGTCGTCGCCGAGAGCCGTTAGCAAAGCGTCCCCGTCGGCGCCGAGACCGGCGGCCAGTTCGGCGACCGCCTCGGCGGCGGTGATGTCGCGGCCCCGGCCGAAGTAGGTGTCGAAGGCGGCAAGCGCGAACCGCTTCGCCAAGTCCGGGTCCTGGTCGTCCAGCCAGTAAAAGGCGCGGGCCGCGGCCTGTGTCGGGATCGGGAACGGGTCGGGCAGGGTCCAGGCGACGTTCATCATCTTGCCCATGCGCTCCCAGTCGTGCCGGCAGTAGTCGCCCTTGATGGGAATGGTGGTCAGCGGCGCCGAGCCGGTGATCTTGAAGAGCGCGCCCAAAAGGAACGGATGCCAGGTGCAATTGCGGCCGCAGGCCTCCAGCGTGGCGTCGATCTTCTGCGCCGCGAAATAGGAATAAGGCGACGAGAAATCGAAATAGAAGCGGACCGAGTCGCCCATCACCCTTCCTCCTTGATGGCGCGGCTGATGACCAGCTTCTGGACCTCGCTGGTGCCCTCGTAGATCTGGCAGACCCGGGCGTCGCGGTAGAGCCTTTCGACCGGGAAATCCGAGAGGTAGCCGTACCCGCCGTGGATCTGGATGGCGTCGGAACAGACCCGCTCGGCCATCTCGGAGGCGAACAGCTTAGCCATGGAGGCCTCCTTCAGGCAGGGCTGGCCCGCGACCTTGAGCCGCGCCGCGTTCAGCATGAGCTGCCGGCCGGCCTCGACCCCTGTGGCCATCTCGGCCAGTTTGAAGGCCACCGCCTGATGCTCGATGATCGGCTTGCCGAAGGTCTCGCGGTCCATGGCGTAGGCGCGCGCGGCGCGCAGCGCGGCCTCGGCGAAGCCCACGGATTGCGCCGCGATGCCGATGCGCCCGCCTTCCAGGTTCGACAGCGCGATCTTGTAGCCCTCGCCTTCCTCGCCGAGGAGCAGGTCCGGCGGCAGCTTCACGTCTTCGAGGACGATCTGCGCCGTGTCCGAGGTCTTCTGGCCGAGCTTGTGCTCGACCCGGGCGACGTTGTAGCCCGGCGTGTCCGTGGGCACGAGGAAGGCCGAGATGCCGCGGCTGCCCTTCTCCGGATCGGTGACCGCGAAGGTCACGGCGACGTCGGCGTTGGCGCCGGTGGTGATGAACTGCTTGGTGCCGTTGAGGACGTACTGGTTGCCGTCCTTCTCCGCCTTGCAGCGGATGGCGCCGGCGTCGGAACCGGTCTGCGGCTCGGTCAGCATGAAGGCGCCGAGGGTCTCGCCGCTGGCCAGACTGGGCAGGAACCGCTCCTTCTGCGCCTGGTTGCCGAACGACAGGATGCAGGTCTCGGTGACCGTCTGCACGGCCATGGTCACCGAGGTGCCGCCGTCGCCGCCGGCGATCTCGGCGAGAGCCAGGGCGTAGGCCAGGAAATCGGCGTCGGCGCCGCCCAGCTCCTCGGGCACCAGGATGCCCATCAGGCCGAGTTCGCCCATCTCGGCCAGCGCTTCCCTCGGGAAGTGCGCCTCGCGGTCCCAGGCCTCGGCGTTCGGCGCCAGCCGGTCGGCGGCGAAGCGCCTGGCCGTTTCCTGGATCAGAAGATGTTCCTCGCTGAGCTGCATGGGGCCTCCTACCAGGGCAATGGGGAACCGTCGTAATTGAAGAACTTGCCGTTGTCGGCCGCGGACAACCCGGCGATGGCCTTGGTCAAGCCGTCCACGCTGGTGGCGACGTCGATGGCCGCTTGCGGTCCGCCCATGTCGGTCTGCACCCAACCCGGATGGAACATGGCGACGACGATGTCACGTGACGCAACATCGATGGCGAAGCTCTTCATCACCATGTTCACCGCCGCTTTCGACGAACGGTAAATATACTCGCCGCCGCCGGAATTCTCTGCGATCGAGGCCATGATCGAGGAAATGGTGATCAACTTCCTCTCAGTGCTCGCCGCGACGTGCCCGGTGAACGCCGCCGCGACCTTCAAGGGCGCCAGCGTGTTGGTCCGCAACACGTCCTCCCAGGCGGCGTAATCCATGCCGTCCGCGTCCATGCCGCGAGGCCCGTAGATGCCGGCGTTGTTGATCAGGAGATCGATGGCCGTGCCGTCCAGGTCCCGTGCCAGCCGATCAACCTGCGCGTGGTTGGTGACGTCGAGGCCGTGCACCTGAATATCGCCCTCGATCGTCGCCAGTTCGCCGGGCGCGATCGGGTTGCGGCAGGTGGCGAGGACGGTCCAGCCGTCGGCCGCGTAGTGGCGGGTGAACTCGAGGCCGATGCCCCGGTTGGCGCCGGTGATCATGACCGTCGCCATTAGTTCTTATCTCCCGATTTCCTGGCGGTGACCTCGATCTCGATCTTCATGCGGGGATCGATCAGTCCGGCGATGATCGCCGTCGCCGCCGGGCGGACCTCGCCCAGGGTCTCGCCGAGCACGCCGCCGACGGCGTCCCAGTCGCCGGCGTCGGCGAAGATGTAGCGCGTACGCACGACGTCGGCCAGGCTGGCGCCGGCCTCGCCCAGCGCCGCCTCGATGTTGCGGAAGGTCTGGCGGGTCTGTTCGGCCACGTCCTCGGAAATCGTCCCCGCCGCGTAATTGAAGCCGGTGGTGCCGGCGACGAACACCCAATCGCCATCGACGACGGCGCGCGAATAGCCGTAGCGCGCCTCCATCTCCGATCCGGACGAGATCAATTGCCGCATGACCCGGCTCCTAGTTGACCCGCTCGACGGAAACGGCGGTCGCCTCGCCGCCACCGATGCAGAGGCTGGCAACGCCCTTCCGGAGGTCGTACTTCTCCAGCGCGCCCAGCAGCGTGACGATGATTCGCGCGCCTGAGGCACCGACGGGATGGCCGAGCGCGCAGGCGCCCCCGTGCACGTTGACCTTGTCGTGCGGCAGGTCGAGGTCGCGCATGGCGGCCATGGTGACCACGGCGAAGGCCTCGTTGACCTCGTAGAGATCGACCTCGTCCTTCGACCAGCCAGTCTTCTCCAATACCTTCTCCATGGCGCCGATGGGCGCCGTCGTGAACCAGTTGGGCTCCTGCGCGTGGGTCGCGTGGGCGTGGATCACCGCGACCGGCGCCAACCCGCGTTTCTCGGCCTCCGAGCGCCGCATCAGCACCAACGCCGCGGCACCGTCGGATATCGACGACGAATTGGCCGGCGTCACCGTGCCGCCCTTGCGGAAGGCGGGTTTGAGTTGCGGGATCTTCTCGATGTTGGCGTTGAAGGGCTGTTCGTCGTGCTCGACCAGGGTTTCGCCCTTCCGGGTCTTCACCGTGATCGGCGCGACCTCGGGGCCGAAGCTGCCGTCCTCGACGGCGGTTTTCGCCCGGTTCAGCGATTCGATGGCGAAGGCGTCCTGGGCCTCGCGGGTGAACTGATAGTGTTCGGCGCAGTCCTCGGCGAAGGTGCCCATCAGGCGGCCCTCGTCGTAGGCGTCCTCGAGGCCGTCCAGGAACATGTGGTCCTTGGCCGCGTCGCCGTGGCCGAGCCGGTAGCCCTGCCTCGCCTTCGGCAGGATGTAGGGCGCGTTGGTCATGCTCTCCATACCGCCGGCGACCATGACGTCGTGGGAGCCGGCGAGGATGTTGTCGTGGGCCAACATGGTCGCCTTCATCGCCGAGCCGCACATCTTGGAGATCGTCGTCGCGCCGGCGTCCCACGGGATCCCGGCGGCGTGCGCGGCCTGGCGGGCCGGCGCCTGCTTGACGCCCGCGAACAGACAGAGCCCCATGATCAAATCCTGGACGTCGGCCGGCGCCACACCGGCGCGCGCCAGCGCCGCCTTGATGGCGTGGCCGCCAAGCTCCGGCGCCGAAAGCGCGGAGAGCTCGCCCTGGAAGCCGCCCATGGGGGTGCGCGCGGCGCCGACGATGACGATGGGATCTTCTTGCATGTTGGTTTCTCCTAAGATGGGTCTTCGAAGGACGAGCCGTCCTTCCGCGTGAACCGTCCCTCGCCATCGACCAGGCCACGGTGCAGATCGATGTCCGGATAGGAACAGATAACCCGCGCGTCGCGGGTGCCGATTTCCAAATAGGTGACGGTCGCGTCCGATTTATTGACCAAGTGATGTCCGTCGGCGACCCCGGCGGGAAAGCCCATCGCCATGCCGGCGCCGAGAACTTGCTCGCCGGCGTCGGTGATCAGCGTCGCCTCGCCCTCGAGGATGTAGACGAACTCATCGGTGCCGGAATGCCAATGGCGTTGGGACGACGCCTCGCCGGGCGGCAAATGCGCCAGGTTGACGCCGAACTGACTGAGGCCGAAGGCATCGCCCATGGCCCGCTTCTCGCGGTTCAAGGCGATGGCGTCGTAGGGTGCCGGATAGCCGGTCCCGATCCGCGGCTCCAGGCTCATCGGGTCGAGCACCGTCTTTCTGGGCGCGCCGTCGCTCATGTCGCTCTCCCTAGCCGGTCACGTATTCGATGGCCGGCAGCATCAGCGCGGTGGCGTAGCCGACCATGATCACCCGGGCCCAGATGCCGCGGGTCTTGATCGTGCAGTTGTCGGCGCAGCGCCAGACCGAGACCACGCACCACACCGCGAACGGCAGGAACACCAGGGCCACCAGGGTCGCCCCGACCGCCAACCCCGACGCGCCGGCGCGCGCCGAGCCCGGATCGGTGGCGAAGCCGGCGAGCATGGCGAAGATCATGACGCCGCAGCCCAACCCGATGATGATCCCGTGGCCGAAGACGAAGTAGACCCAGAACATCTTCCAGAGGTCCAGCCGCCCCTGCCAGCCGAGCTTCCAGAACGGTCCCTCGTTGAACTGCCAGTTCGGCCCCTTGCCGGGGTCGCCGGACCCGCCGGTGCCGAACTGGTCTATGAAGATGGGTTCGTGGTCGCTCATGGCGGGCCTATGCGGTTTCCTCGAACAACTCGCGGCCGATCAGCCAGCGGCGGATTTCCGACGTGCCGGCGCCGATCTCGTAGAGCTTGGCGTCGCGCAGCAGCCGGCCAGTGGGATACTCGTTGATGTAGCCGTTGCCGCCCAGGCACTGGATCGCCTCCAGCGCCATCCAGGTCGCCTTCTCAGCCGCGTACAGGATCGCCCCGGCGGCGTCCTTGCGGGTGGTCTCGCCCCGGTCGCAGGCCTTGGCCACGGCGTAGACGTAGGCCTTGGCGGCGTTCATGGTCGTGTACATATCGGCGATCTTGCCCTGCATGAGTTGGAACGACCCGATGGGCTCGCCGAACTGCTTGCGCTCGCGCACGTAGGGCATGACGACGTCCATGCAGGCCTGCATGATGCCCGTCGGGCCGGCCGACAGCACCGCGCGCTCGTAATCGAGGCCGCTCATCAACACGTTGACGCCGCGGCCGACGGCGCCGAGGACGTTCTCCTCGGGGACCTCGCAATCGGTGAACACCAGCTCGCAGGTGTTGGAGCCGCGCATGCCGAGCTTGTCGAGCTTCTGCGCGGTCGTGAACCCCTTGAACCCCTTCTCGATCAGGAACGCGGTGATACCGCGCGGCCCGCCGGCGGGGTCGGTCTTGGCGTAGACCACCAGGGTGTCGGCATCGGGGCCGTTGGTGATCCACATCTTGTTGCCGTTGAGGATGTACCTGTCGCCCTTCTTCTCCGCCTTCAGGCGCATGGAGACGACGTCGGACCCCGCACCCGGCTCGCTCATCGCCAACGCGCCGACGTGCTCGCCGGAGATCAGCTTCGGCAGGTACCTGGCCTTCTGCTCGTCGCTGCCGTTGCGGAAGATCTGGTTGACGCAGAGGTTCGAGTGCGCGCCGTAGGAGAGCCCGATGGAGGCCGAGGCCCGGCTGATCTCCTCCATGGCGACGACGTGCTCCAGATAGCCCATGCCGGCGCCGCCGTATTCCTCGTCGACGGTGATGCCGAGGACGCCGAGCTCGCCCATCTGCGGCCACAACTGCATGGGGAACTCATTCTTCTCGTCGGTCTCGGCGGCCAAGGGCGCGATGGCGTCGGAGGCGAAGCTGCGCACCGAATCGCGGATCATGTCGGCGGTCTCGCCGAGGCCGAAATCGAGGCTCGGCAGTTCATTGGGAATCATCGGTTCGTTCCTGGGTCTTGGGTTGAAACTAGGTTAGCCGCTTGCGCGGGTCGGGCCAATGTCATCGTGTTCCCTCCGGCCTGCCCGCGTCACCCGCTGACGTCGGGCCGGCCGACGATGCGCATCATCGTCTGCTGCATGACCGCGCAGGTCTTCTCGCGACCATCCTTGACGGCCAGCACCTCGCCCCGGGTCACGGTGAGCGTGTTGCCGGGTTTCACCACCTCGCCCCGGGCAATCAGCCTGTCGCCGTCGGCGGGCGCGGTCAGGTTGAGCTTAAACTCCACCGTCAGCACGCCGTCGCCTTCCTCGAACAGGGAGAACGCCGCGTAGCCGCCGGCTGAATCAACGATCGCCGAGGTCGCGCCGGCGTGGAAGAAGCCGTGCTGCTGCAACAGCTCGTCGCGGTGCGGCAGGTGAATCTCGCAGAAACCGGGGCGCACCTCGGCGACCTCGGCGCCGATGAAGGCCATCATCGACTGCTTGGCGAAGCTACGGCGCACCATGGCGTCGAAATCGGCGTTAATGGGCGTCAACTTACTCATGTCCGCAGCGCCCTCTCGATGATCGCGTCGACGCCGGCGGCGTCATCGAGGCGTCCGAACAGGGGGCCGTGCCCCTCGATCACGCGGGTCGCGACGAAGGCCTCGGCGACCGCCGCCGGCGCGTACTGGACCAACAGCGCCGCCTGCCAAAGCAGCGCCAACCGCTCGACCAGCCGGCGGGCCCGGAACTCCCGGTTGCCCGGTTCGGCGAAGGCGTCCTGGAGGTCGCGGGCGGCGGTGTCGAGGGCCGCGTGAGCGCCGGCCGCCGCCGCGATCTCGGCGAACACCGCCTCCAGGCTCCCCGGCTCGCGCTCGGCGGCGCGGAAGACGTCGAGGCAGACCATGTTGGAGCTGCCCTCCCAGATGCCGTTGAGCGGCGCCTCGCGGTAGAGCCGGGCCATCGGCGCGTCCTCGATGTAACCGTTGCCGCCCATGCACTCGAGCGCCTCGGCGACGAACCCCGGCGCGCGCTTGCAGCACCAGTACTTGGCCAGCGGCGGGCCGATGCGGGCGAGCTTCGCCGCCGTTTCATCCGACCCCGCCTCGTCGAGGGCCCGGGCGATCCGCATGGAGAGCGCCAGCGAACCCTCCACGTCGAGGGCGAGGTCGGCGAGGATGTTCGACATCAACGGCAGATCGACGAGCGAGCGCTGGAAGGCGCGGCGGTGCCGGCCGTAATGGATGGCCAAGCTCAGCGCCAGGCGCATCAGGCCGCTGGAGCCGACGGCGAAATCGAGGCGCGTGTAGTGCACGTCGGTCATGGCGGTGCGCACCCCGGCGCCTTCGTCACCGATCAGGAGCGCCCAGCAGTCCTTGTACTCGATGTGGCTCGACGCGTTGGAGCGGTTGCCGCACTTGTCCTTGAGGCCCTGGATGAAGAAGCGGTTGCGGCTGCCGTCGGGCAGGAACCGCGGCGCCACGAACAGCCCGGGGCCGTTCTCGGTGATCGCCGTGGTCAGCAGGATGTCGCCCATGGGCGCCGAGCAGAACCACTTGTGGCCGGTCAGCAGATAGGGCTGGCCGTTGACCGGCCTGGCCTCGGTCGAGTAGGCGCGGAGATCGCAGCCGCCGTGCTTCTCCGTCAGCGTCGTCGCCACGGTGATCGAGGATTTCTCCCCGATGGGCACCAGGCGCGGGTCGTAGCGGGTGCCCAGCATCTTCTCCGCCCAATCGGCGGTTTCCGGCTGGCTCCTGAGCACCGGCACGGCGGCGTAGGCCATGCCCGTCGGGCAGCCGACGCCGTTCTCGACCTGGTTCCAGAGATAGCTGAGCGCGGCGCGGGCGACGTGGCCGCCGGGTTCCGGCGCCGTCCAGGCGAGGCTGTGCACCTCGGCGTCCATGGCCGCCGCCATCAACTCGTGATAGGCGGGGTGATACTCGACCACGTCGACGCGCTGGCCGTAACTGTCGTAGGGACGGAATTCCGGCAGGTTGCGGTTGGCGGCCCGGGCCTTCGCCTGAACCTCCGGGTCGCCGACGACGGCGCCGAGCTTGCGGGCCTTCGCCTCGGCCCAGCCGGCGCCCTCGCGGCCCAGCGCCTCGGCCAGCGCCGGATCGGCGTCGAAGGCGTTGTGCCCGGCGAGCGCCGGCGGCGTGTTGGGCACCTCATGGGTGTCGGCGGCGTTCGCCGCGATCGGCTGGACGCTGCCGGCGTCGGTCTGGGCGCTCATGCCGCCGCCCCCGCCAGCAGACCGCGCGCGCCGGCGACGATGGCGTCCGGGAACGGCCGGGACTTGCGGCTGCCCGCGTCGACGCAGACCGCCAGGTTCTGCGCCGTCGCGGCGACTTCGCCGCTGGCCTGGTCGGTCATGGTGTGGCGGAACCGGATCTTCTTGCCGGCCAGTGCCTGAAGCTCGGTACGGATGGTGACGGTGTCGCCCGGCCGGAGTTCGCGCTTGTAGGTGAAGGTCTGCTCGACCGCCGCGAGGACCAGGTCGTTTTCCTCCAGATAGCCCCGGGTCAGGCCGAGGTCGGCGAACAGGTTCCAGGTGGCCTGGTCGAACTTGGCGACGTAATGGGCGACGTTGAGGTGCCCCATGTGGTCGCATTCCTCCGGCCGCACGTAGCCGCGGTGCGTAATTGGCGTCTCCGGCATGGTCCCTCCCCCGACGTTTGCCCGCCGCCGGCATGCCCGGAACCGGCGGATTTACTCTCATTGCGAATATTACTTTACGTTTACGTAAACGTCAACTTAAACGGATGGTCAGACCCGGCCGTGTTCACTAACGTGGCGGCGTACCGTAAACCCTCTCGCAGTAAGGAAAATAACCGCATGTCCCGCCTGCCCCCCCTCACGTCCGAGCGATTCACAGACACCCAAAAGCGCCTCTTCGACGCCATCACCGGCGGCAAGCGCGCGCAGGGGCGCAAGCCCGAGGAATTCCTGATGCCCGACGGCGGCATGCGCGGGCCGTTCAACGCCTGGCTGCATCACCCCGAGATCGGCGAGGCGGCGCAGCGCATGGGCGAGATCCTGCGCTTCGAGGGCAACCTCCCCGATCCCCTGCGCGAGGTCGCGATCCTCACCGTCGGCCGCCATTGGCGGGCCCAATACGAATGGTGGGCGCACGCCAAGATCGCCGCCAAGGTGGGGGTTCCGGACGACGTCATTCAGGCGATATTCGACCAAGCCCCATTGCCCACCGAGGACGCGGCCACCCTCGCCGTGCACGCCTTCGTCCGCGAACTCATGGAAACCCAGCACGTCAGCGGTCCCGCCTACGAAGACGCCCGCGATGTCTTGGGCGAGAGCGGCGTCGTCGAACTGGTCATGCTGGCCGGCTACTACGGCTTGATCTCGGCCACGCTCAACGCCTTCGAGGTCGGCTTGCCGGAAGGCGAGACGCCGCCGTTCGCTTATCCCCACGAAACTTTCTGAGATTTCCTTTCAACTGACGAAAGTTGGTTTTTACGGGCACCGGCAGAGCCGCTAGGGTCGCCCGATCAGCCATGGGGAAAGGATGCCAGGACAATGTCGGGCCTCTACTACGAAGAATTCGAACCGGGGATGGAGTTCGAACACGCGCTGACGCGGACCGTTACGGAGATGGACAACATCATGTTCTGCGCCATGACCCACAACCCGCAGCCGCTGCACCTGGACGCCGAGTTCGCCAAGGAGACGGAATTCGGCGAGCGCCTCGTCAACTCGCTGTTCACCTTGGGCCTGGTCATCGGCGTGACGGTGGCCGACACGACGCTCGGCACCACCATCGGCAACCTCGGCATGACCGAGGTGCGCTTCGCCAACCCGGTGTTCCACGGCGACACCATCCGCGTCGTCACCCGGATCAAGGAGATGCGCGAGAGCAAGTCGCGGCCGACCGCCGGCCTCGTGGTCTTCGAGCACGTCGGCTTCAACCAGCGCGGCGAGGAGGTCTGCTACTGCCTGCGCACCGGGTTGATGAAGAAGAGGCCGGCATGATCATCCGGTCCTGGCTGTTCGTCCCCGGCGACAGCGAACGCAAGCTCGAGAAGGGCCGCTCCAACCCCGCCGACGCGTTGATCCTGGATTTGGAGGACGCCGTCTCCGACGACCGCCAGGAGGTTGCCCGGGAAATGGTTTGCCAGTACCTGAAGGCCAACCCGGACCGCGCGCGCCAGCAGCTCTGGGTCCGGATCAATCCCCTCGACACGGAGCTGTCGCTCCCCGACTTGGCCGCCGTCATGCCCGGCGCGCCGGACGGCATCTGCGTGCCGAAGGTCTATTCGGCGGACGACGTGAATACCCTGGCGAACTACCTGGACGCGCTCGAGGCCCGCGAGGGCCTCGAACTGGGATCGACGAAGATCCTCTCCGTGGCCACCGAGACCGCGGCGTCCTTGCTGACCTTCCACACCTACCTGGAAGGCGTCACGGAACGGCTGACGGCGCTCACCTGGGGCGCCGAGGACCTGGCCGCCGCCTTGGGCGCGCCGGACAACCGCAACCCCCGGACCGGCGAGTACGACGACGCCTTCCTGCTCGCCAAGTCTCAATGCCTGGCGGCGTCCCGCGCCATCGACGCGCAACCCGTCGGCGTCGTCTACGTGGATTTCAAGGATCTCGACGGTCTGGAGGCAGATTGCGTCAACGACCGCCGCCAGGGCTTCGTCGGCAAGATCGCCATCCATCCGGCGCAGTCCGAGATCATCAACCGCGCCTTCACGCCGTCCGAAGACGAGATCGCCTACGCCAAGCGCGTCGTCGCCGTGTTCGAGGAGAACCCGGGCACCGGCGTCGTCGGGTTGGACGGCAGGATGCTCGACATGCCGCACCTGAAGCAGGCGCGGAACGTGCTGGCGCTGGCGGAACAGGTAGCGGCCGCCGGGTAACCCGTCAGGCGAAGCCGGCCTTGACCAGGAGCTTGTGGAAGCCGCGGAGCGCCGCGGCGGCGCTTTCCGGGTCGCCGAGGCCCTCGACGAAGTTCTCGTCGAAATTCGGCTGGCGCAACATCTTGATGATCCGCTGGCGGGCCAGGGCCTGCGCCTTGCCGTCGGGCAGCACGCCGGCGCCGCAGAACTTGACCAGCCGCACCGCCCGGTCGCGGAGGTGGGTATCGGGGTTGTCGAGCTTCTCGATGATGTTCTCGTCCGTCAGGTAGCGTTCCAGGACGCCGTCGATATGCTCGGCGACCCGGTTCTTGACGTCATCCGGCAGGTTCGACGTCACCGTCGCCTGGTAGGCCCCCGTGGCCGTGACCATGCGGCCCTTCGGCGACAGCGAGCGGCGGCACAGCTCGTCGATGACCCGGGCGCCGAAGACGTTGTCAAGTTGCTCGATGATGTCGTCGGCGTGATCGTCGAGGAAATCGGTCTTGCTCAACTCGGCCAGGTACATGACGCCGCGGGCCCGGACCGGCAGCACCTTGACCGTATTGGTGATCGCCGCCCGGCGGCCGGTGGCGCCCCCCTGCTCCACGAACCGGGCGCCGCGCACGGTGATCGCCTCGGCCGCCTTGGCGCCTGAGAGAATGCCGCCGGGAACCAACAGACGGGCCAGCACCCGCTGATATTCCCTGAGTTCCTGTTCCGGGTCCGAGCGGAAGAGCGGCTGCGGCGACTTGAGCTGGCGGATCGCCCGGTCGATGAGCACGTGGCGGCTCGCCGGCAGCGCGTTCTCGGCGACCGGTATCCGCGACGCGGTCTCCTCCGAGGTGCGCGGCTTCCCGAGATTGCTCATGGCGACGGCGTGGAAGGCCAGGAACACCATGTATTGGAGCCCGTGTCCCGCCGCGTAGTGGGGCAGCGTGAAGCCGGGCTCGAAGTACATGGGCAGGAAGAACGAGACCGCGCACAGATAGATGGTCGCGCTCAGGGGCGTGTAGGACCGGAGATAGCGGACCAGGTAGAGGATCGAGGCGATGGTCAGGCCGATCTGCAGCGCCATGCCGGCCTCGAAAACCCAGCTCGAGAGGAAATCGTGTACCAACAGCGGCGCGTCGCCGACGTATTTCTGCTTCAGCGCCGTCGCGTAGCGGCCGCAAATGGCGAGAATTCCGCACAGCGACGCGAGGTTGATGGTCAGCCGCTCGAAGTCGCTGATCCGGCGTCCCTCCGGCCCCATCAGGCAGAACGTGAAGACGCCCAAGTTCTGCCGCCCGAAATGCCAGTGCTGCCACATCAGATAGGCGACCCAGATGAAGTACAACGGTGGGGACGGGCTGCCCTCGGCGCGCGGCGTCACGCTCAGCAACAGCACCGGAACGAAGACGATCAGCGCCAGCGGCACGATCACCGTTTGCCGGCGGGAGAGGTCCGATTGCCCGACCAGGTCTCGGTCGAACAGCAGGTAGAGCGTCGCCGGCACGTGGGCCACCGATATGAAGGTCATGACGAAGAGGTAGGTCTGGCCCGGCAACGCCGTCTCGGAGGCGAGGCCCAGCGGAAACGCGAAGGCGCAGAGGACCGGCAGCACGGTCGCCGCCAGCAGCAATCCCTTGAAGGTGTCCGGTCGTTGCAGGACAGCGGTCATTTCGGCTTTCGCGTCGGTTGGCCAACCACCGGATTATCGGGCCTGGAACGGAATCCGGCAACCGGACGCCGGGCGGGCGGCAACCGCCCGGAATATCTAATACGGGCTCGCCGCCGATCTCCCGCCGTCCACCACGATCTCCGTCGCGGTGATGAACCGCGCTTCGTCGGAGGCCAGAAAGAGCGCAGCGTTGGCGGTGTCCATGCCGTCGCCCATGAAGCCCATGGGGACGGCGGCGTTGCGCTCGGCGATGATCTTTTCCACGTCGCCGCCGGTACGGTCGCCCGCGAGCCGCGCCTCCACCATGGGCGTGTGCATGAGGCCCGGCAGGATGGTGTTGCAGCGAATGCCCTTCTTCGCGTACTGCAAAGCGATGATCCGGGAGAGCTGGATGACGGCCGCCTTGGTCGCCGCGTAGGCGGCGTGCACGTGGCCCGAATAGCGGATGCCCGACGTCGACGAGATGTTGATGACGACGCCTTTCCCCTGCTTTTCCATGATCGGCAGCACGTAGCGGCACATCAGGTAGACGTGGGTCAGGTTGTGGTCGATCTGGCCCTGCCAGACGTCCTCGGGCATGTCGGCGGGGCCGCCCGGCTTCGAGCCGCCGACGTTGTTGTGCAGGATGTCGATGCGGCCGAATTCGTCCATGCAGGCCTTCACCAGCGCCTGGACGGCGTCGGAGTCCGCAACGTTCGCCACGTGGGTGACGCAGGTGCCACCCTCCTCCGCGATCATCTGGCGGGTTTCCTCGACGGCGTCGGGATTGAGGTCGACGGCGAAGATCCTGGCGCCCTCCTGGGCGAAGCGCACCGCCGTCGCCTTGCCGTTACCCCAGCCGGGCCCGACCGAGCCGGCGCCGGTGATGATCGCGACCCGGTCCTGCAAGCGTCCGGTCATGTCGTGTCCTCCCTAATCCCGTCGCCCGCCGCATGCTTCGACGGGCTCAGCATGAGGGTTTCTTCGAAACCCTGATCGATCCCACTCCGCCCTCATCCTGAGCCTGTCGAAGGATGGGCAACCGCGCCCCCCTCAATCGTCCCCGCCCGGCTGGTGCCCGACCGAGTCGGCGTATTTCGCCAGTTCCGCCTCGTCCATGTAGGCCTCCTCCCAATCCTTGATCTGGTCGAAGCCGGCGAAGGTGTGGAAATCGCCGACGGGGTGGTCCTGGAAATCCTTGTAGAACTCGGCTTCCGCCAACGCTCCTTCGTCGCGCATCTTGACGGCGAAATCGTAGACCGCCTTCAGGGTCACGCGCATGGTGGCGCCGGGCAGGATGGTGACGGCGATGCCGAGGTCGTTCATCTGCGCTTCCGAGAGGCGCGGTGAGATGCCGGTCTGGTTGTAGAACACCGGCCCCTCGACCTCCGCGCAGATGCGCTCGACCTCGCCCATGTCGGTCGGCCCCTCGACGAAGGCGAGATCGGCGCCGGCGGCGAGATAGGCGTTGGCGCGCTCGATGGCGATGTCGAGGCTGCCGCCGTGGGCGCCGCGGGCGTCTGTCCGCGCGATCAGCACGAAATCCGGGTCGAGGGCGTCGCGGGCGTCGGCGGCGGCGCGGTACTTGCCGCAGGCCTCGTCCATGGGGATCACCTGGCGGCCGGCGACGTGGCCGCAGCGCTTCGGGATGATCTGGTCCTCGATGTGGACGCCGGCAGCACCCGTTTGGATGTATTCGCGGACCGTGCGGATGACGTTGATGGCGTTGCCGTAGCCGTTGTCGGAATCGGCGATCAGCGGAATATCGACGGCGTTGGCGATGTAGCGCGCGTTGGCGTGCATCTCGGTCATCGTCGCGAGTCCGGCGTCGGGCATGCCGAGCAAGGAAAGCGAGGTCCCGTAGCCGGTCATGTAGACGGCGGGAAAACCCACTTTCTCGAGGATCTTGGCGCTCATGGCGTTGTAGCAGCCGGGCACCACCAGGGTCTTCCCGGATTTCAGCAGTTCGCGCAGGCGTGTGGATTGGCGCACGGGTCTCCTCCCTTGAATTTCCCGGACATGGGTTCGTGGATACTAGTCCGCCGCGTCCGGTCTTGCATCCGCGTCGTCGACGGCGAAGCCGTAGAGCCGCCCGGCGTTGGTGCAGACGACCTTGCGCTGGACGGCATCGGGCAGGTGCCCGACCTCGCGGGCGATGAACTCCTGGCTGTCAGGCCAGACGCCGTCCGGGTGCGGGAAATCGGACCCCCACATGACGTTCTCCTCACCGAGTACGTCGAGGAGACGGAGCCCGATGGGATCGCTCTGGTAGGTCGCCCGGCATTGCCGCTTCCAATAATCCGACGGCTTGCTCTTCAAGGTCAGGTCCTTGAACTGGTCCTCCCACTCCAGGTCCATGTGGTCCAGGACATAGGGGATCCAGCCGATGCCGCTCTCGCCGATGACGACGATGAGGTCCGGGTTGGCCTCCAGGACGCCGCCGTAGATGACCTCCATCAGCACCTTCGACATGGCGATCTGGAAGCCGGTGATGTGGCAGGCGAAGGCCTGGCGCTGCTGCATGGGCTCGAGGTGGTCCATCGCCGGCTTCGGCGTGCCGATGGTGTGCATGTGGACCGGCAGGCGGGCGTCATTGGCCGCCGCCCAGAGCGGCTGCCAGTCGGGCATGTAGAAGGGAAGCCGTTCGTGGCTGCCGGCGATCTCGACGCCGCGCACGGCGCCGCGCTTGGCGACCCGCTCGACCTCGGCGACGGCGGCGGCGATGTCGTGGCTCGGGATGCAGGCGATGCCGGCGAAGCGGTCGGGGTGGGTCTCGCAGAACTCGGCCAGCCAGTCGTTGTAGATGGCGAGCATGACGGTGGCCGCTTCCGGGTCGTCGAGCCGGTTCGAGGCGCCGAGGATGCCGTAGAGGACCTCGGCCTGTATGCCGTCGCGGTCCTGGTCCTTGATGCGCAGGTCCGGCTCGGTCAACCGGCGGATGCCGTTCCGGCCGTCCTCGTAGAGCCCTTCCGCCGCCATCCGGTCCGAGCGGTGGATGACGCCCGGCACGTATTCCCGCCCGGCCGCGCCCATGCCGTTGACGAGACCGAACTCGGCGCCGCCCCGGCTCACCCACTTCGGCCCCTTGTCGCCGTCGATGACGTAGGGCATGCGGTCCTTGAAGGCCGCCGGCGCGGCCGCGGTGAACAACCCCGGCGGCATCCACGGCAGGTCCAGGTGACAGTCGGCGGAGATGACCCGGTACCGCATGGCGTCAGGTCCCGACGGTGAGCGGCGCGACCAGGCGTTCCAGCGTCGCCATCACCGACAAGGGCGTCAGCTTGCCGGTGGCCGGGTTCTCCTCGGTGGGCACCCCGGCGATGGTCATCTCGAAACGGGTCGAGTCGGCCTCGACGTTGATCACGTGGGTGTTCCGCTGCATCGCCGGGTCGGCCCAGATCTCGTATTCCGTGCGGTCGACGCCGATGCCGGCGAGCGCCAGCGCGACGGCGACGTTGACGTTGGCCGGGAACTTCGCCGCCGCGTCGCGGACGCTGCCCGAATAGAGACAGAGCGGTTCGGAAAGATCGTCGAGATCGATCCCCTGCTCGACCACGAAGGCCGCCTTCTTCAGTCCCTCGGGCGGTTTCCGGGTCTTCATCACCACGGATTCGCCCTCGCCCTTGGCCGCCGCGCGGACCGCGTCGAAGCCGACCAGCGCGCCGGTCGCGGCGATGATCTGCGCGCCGGTCTCGCGCGCCCGCTCGACCAGATCGAGGCGCGGCAACAGCGACGTCAGGGTGAGCACGATCAGGGTCTTGCCGGCCTCGACCGTCGGCTCCGCCAATTCCAGGAACTTCTGCGGCGGCAGCGCCTCGACCAGGACGTCCGACGCGGCCACCAGGTCGGGCAGTTCCATCACCGGCGGCCGGACCCAGAAATCCTCGACCCGCTCGCGGGCGCGTTCCTTGTCGCCGGCGGAAATCCCGGCGAGCGTCAGTCCGGGCACGCCCGCGTCCAGCCACTTCGCCACCGGCATGCCGATGGCGCCGAGCCCGGCGACGCCGACGTTCAATGATTTACGCTCTCCCCCCGACATGCTCGCTTCCTATCCCGTGGCTCGGCGGCCTCCGGGTCGCTGTTTCTGCCCGAGCAGCCGTTCGCATTGATTTTCCCGCTCGGCGATTTCCGAGAGCACCGCGTCGATGTCCTCGCGCTGGCCCACCAATTGTGCCTTGCGCTCGCGAAGTTTGTCGAGGAACAGCTTCAGCTGGGCCACTTCGGTGGGATCGGCGTCGTAGAGGTCGATCATCGCGCGGATTTCGTCCAGCGAGAACCCGAGCCGCTTGCCGCGCATGATCAACTGCAGCCGGACGCGGTCGCGCGGATGGTAGATCCGGCGCTGGCCCTTGCGTTCCGGCGTGACGAGGCCCTTGTCCTCATAGA
>JAPPPF010000170.1 GCA_028817665.1 Magnetovibrio sp.
CGCATCCACCTCGAGCCTTCCAGCAGCCCCGCCGCCCCCGTCAATCGGCCGCGTCCTTGAGCGCCGCCGGCGCGTGCGTCGCCAGGAAGCCGCGGATGTGGTTGAGCGCCAGTTCGATCTTGCGCGCGTTCTCCTTCCAGGGATAGAGGCTGACCTGGGCGTTCGGCGCCAGGAGCGCCGTCTCCATGGCCGTCGCAAAGGGGTGCGCGGGGATGTCGTCGGGGAGGATCAGCACCGGGGTCCGGCAATCGCGGACGAAATCGCGGTCCACCGTGAAGACGAAATCGGCGCGTTCGGTGTACATGTTGTGGAGGTATTCCGACACCATCTCCATGGTGACGTCGGGCCGGCGCTTGACGAAGGCCGGGCCCCAGCCGGCGATGTTGTTGTCGTAGAAGATGGTCGGGTGGCTCGACGAGTACCCGCTCGGGTGGACCAGCGTCGCCGCGGCGACCCGTTCGCCGGCGCGCTTCAACAGATTCCAGATCATCGGCCCGCCGATGCAGAACCCCATGACCGCGAACCTGGGGCAGCCGAGGTGGTCCATGAGCGCCAGCTGGTCGTCGGTGAAGCCGTCCCAGGTGCGCTCGATCTCCAGCGGCCCCTCGGATCCGCCGCCCTCGGCGTTGCGGAGGTCGAGCGCGATCACCCGGTAGCGGTCGGCGAGCGCGTCGAGGGGATTGAAGGCATGGCCGGCGAGCCCGGCGACGGTCGCGTTCAGGCCGCCGCCGGGAATCACCAGCAGCGGAAAGCCGGCGCCGGCCTCCTCGTAGTGGATGGTCACGGGACCGTTCTCGAACGTCGGCATGCTCAGGGCGCCCTCGAGAGGCGCGGATTTCAAGGCGTCGGCCGGCATTATAGCCGCCTTATCGGTTGTGAAACACCTGCCCCTGGAAGCCGGCGGCGCCAGCCATTAAGGTGGCGCTTTCCTAAAACCCGCGCGCCCCTGAGAGGACCCCGTCATGGCCACCAACATCCCCGTCAATTCCGACCGCCTCTGGGCGACGCTCATGGAGATGGCCGAGATCGGCGCCACGGAAAAGGGCGGCAATTGCCGCCTCACCCTGACCGACCTCGACAAGCAGGGCCGCGATCTGTTCGTGAAGTGGTGCGGGGACGCCGGCTGCACCATCACCGTCGACGCCATCGGCAACATCTTCGCCCGGCGCCCGGGCCGCGACGAGAGCCTGGCGCCGGTCATGATGGGCAGCCACCTCGACACCCAGCCGACCGGCGGCCGCTTCGACGGCGTCCTCGGCGTGCTCGCCGGCCTCGAGGTGGTGCGCACCCTGAACGACCACGGCGTCGAGACCGCGGCGCCCATCGAGGTCGCCTGCTGGACCAACGAGGAAGGCTCGCGGTTCTCGCCGGCGATGATGGGATCCGGCGTGTTCGCCGGCCAGTACGGGATCGACGAGATCAAGGCGTCCACGGATATCGACGGCCTGGTGCTCGGCGACGAACTGGAGCGCATCGGCTACGCCGGCGCCGCGCCGGTCGGCGGCCGCGAGCTCGGCGCCTATTTCGAGCTGCACATCGAACAGGGCCCGATCCTGGAGGCCGAGGAGAAGACCATCGGCGTGGTCACCGCGGCGCAGGGCCAGCGCTGGTACGAGATCAACCTCACCGGCCAGGAGAGCCACGCCGGCCCGACGCCGATGCCGAGGCGCCGTGACGCCCTGGTCGCGGCGGCCAAGGTGGTCCAGGAAGTGAACCGCATCGGCCACGCCTTCGCGCCGAACGCCTGCGCCACGGTCGGCCACATGCAGGTCAGTCCGAACTCGCGCAACGTCATTCCGGGCTCGGTGTTCCTGACCGTCGATTTCCGGCACCCGGACGACGAGACCCTGCTGGCGATGGACGGCGCATTGAAGGCGTTCTGCGCCCAACTGCCGGAGACCGACAAGGTCGCCGCCGAGGTCATCGATTTCATGTATTTCCCGCCGGTGCCCTTCGAGGCCGGCTGCGTCGAGGCGGTCCGCGCCGGCGCCAAGGCCGCCGGATATGACCACATGGACATCATCTCCGGCGCCGGCCACGACGCCGTCTACGTCGCCGAAGTGGCGCCGACGGGGATGATCTTCGTGCCCTGCGAGGACGGCATCTCCCACAACGAGATCGAGAACGCGACGCCGGAAGACTGCGCGGCGGGCTGCCAGGTCCTCCTGCACGCGGTCCTGGACAGGGCCGAACAGCCGGGCTGAGCCGCGCCATGCCACCCCGCGACATGCCGCGGCCGCTGGCCGCCGGCTTCCGCGAGGCGCTGGGGGCGCCGGCCCTCGGCCTGTTCGCGGCGCTCACCGGCTACGGCGCGATGACCGAGACCGTCGGCATGGACCCGCTGGTCATGCTGGCCTCGGTGGTGCTGATCTGGTCGATGCCGGCGCTGATGACGTTTTCCGAGGTCGCGGCGGCCGGCGGCGGCGTCTGGGTGATGTTCGTCGCCGTCACCTTCGCCAACCTCCGCAACATCCCGATGGTCGTCACCGCGCTGCCGATGGTGCGCACGGAAGGACGCCTCACCTGGAAGGACATGGCGCTGGCGCAGCTGCTGTCGCCGACGACCTGGGTCCACATCCTGGTGTTCAGCGAGACCCTGCCGGCCCCGGCCCGGCGGCGCTACTTCGTCGCCTTCAGCGCGACCGTGCTGGTCGCCGCGGTGATCGGCGCCGTCGCCGGCTACGCCGTGGTCGGCGAGCTGCCGAAACCGGTGGCGACGGCGCTTTTGTTCCTAACCCCGGTCTATCTGCTTTTGATCATCATGTCGGTGCGCCGGCTGAGCGGCTACCTGTCGCTGGCGCTCGGCGCCGTGGCGCTGCCCCTGCTGATGGACTGGTCGCTGGAATGGGGCCTGGCGCTGGGCGGGCTCGGCGCCGGGACGGCCGGCTTCGTGCTCGGCGGCGGGCTCCGGCGGCGGGCCAAGCCATGACCGCCGGCGGGCTCTGGATCGTGCTGCTCGCCGCCTTCGCCGGGGCCTTCCTGACGCGCGGCGCCGGGGTCCTGATCTCCGGCCAGGTCGAGCCCGAGACCCGGGTCTTCGAGTGGTTCACCTGCGTCGGCCAGGCGCTGGTCGGCGGGCTCATGGTGCGTGCCATCTTCTGGCCGCCGACGCCGCTGGCGGAGACCCTGGCCGCCGACCGCGCCCTGGCCCTGGCCGCCGCCTTCGCGGTGTTCTTCCTGGCCGGCCGGCGGCTGTTGCCGAGCACGCTGGCGGGCGTCGGCCTGCTCGCCGCGCTGAATTTCGCGCGCGCCCTCTAGGCCGCTTGCGCGCTGCTTGCAGGCCCCCGGCTGGCGCCTTATTTTGGGCCGTTCCCAGCACCCCGGGAGGGCCCAAGGATGACCGACTACCGCGCACCCCTGGACGACATGCGATTCGTCATCAACGACGTGGTCGGCCTCGAGCAGATCACCGCCCTGCCCGGCTGCGAGGACGCGACCCCGGACCTGGTCGACGCCATCCTCGACGAGGCCGGGCGGCTGGCCAGCGAGGTCATCGCGCCCCTGAACGGCCCCGGCGACATCGAGGGCTGCGTCTTTGAGAACGGCGTCGTCCGCACGCCGAAGGGCTTTCCCGAGGCCTACCGCCAGTTCATCGACGGCGGCTGGAACGGCCTCGCCGCCGACCCGGAATACGGCGGCCAGGGCCTGCCCTGGCTGGTCGCCACCGCGGTCTCGGAGATCTGGCACGCGTCGAACATGGCGATGATGCTGTGCCCGATGCTGACCCAGGGCGCCGTCGAACTGCTCGGCGCGCACGGCTCCGACGCCCTGAAGGCGATCTACATGGAGAAGATGGTGTCCGGCGAATGGACCGGCACCATGAACCTGACCGAGCCGCAGGCCGGCTCGGACCTCGGCCGGGTCCGCACCAAGGCGGTGCCCGACGGCGACCATTACCGGATCAGCGGCACCAAGATCTTCATCACCCACGGCGAGCACGACATGGCCGAGAACATCGTCCACATGGTGCTGGCCCGGACCCCCGACGCGCCCGACGGCGTCAAGGGGATCTCGCTGTTCGTGGTGCCGAAGCTGATGGTCAACGCGGACGGCTCGCTGGGGGCGCGCAACGACCTCCGCTGCGTCTCCATCGAGCACAAGCTCGGCATCAACGCCAGCCCGACCGCGGTGATGTCCTTCGGCGACGACGGCGGCGCCGTCGGCTACCTGGTCGGCGAGGAGAACAAGGGCCTCGCCTACATGTTCACGATGATGAACAACGAGCGCCTGGCCGTCGGCCTGCAGGGCGTCGGCGTCGGCGAGCGCGCCTACCAGCACGCCCTGGCCTACGCCCGCGAACGGGTGCAAAGCCGCAGGATCGACGGCGACAGCGCCGAACCGGTGGCGATCATCGAGCACCCCGACGTCCAGCGCATGCTGCTCTCCATGCGGGCCCAGACCGAGGCCACCCGGGCGCTCGCCTACTACACCGCCGGGCAGTTGGACGTCGCCGAGCGCCACCCCGACGATGACGTCCGCGGACGCGCCCAGGCGCGGGTCGACCTGCTGACCCCGGTGGTCAAGGCCTGGGGCAGCGACACCAGCATCGAGGTCGCCAGCACCGGCATCCAGATCCACGGCGGCATGGGTTTCATCGAGGAGGCCGGCGCCGCCCAGTTCTACCGGGACGCCCGCATCACCGCCATCTACGAGGGCACCAACGGCATCCAGGCCAACGACCTGGTCGGCCGCAAGATCGGCCGCGAGAACGGCGAGACGGCGAACCAGCTGATCGCCGAGATCAGCCGGACCCTCGACGAGACGGCCGCGAACGGCGGCCCCGACATCGCGGCCATCGGCGAGGTCCTGGAGGGCGGCGTCGCGGCGCTGAGGCGCGCCACCGACTGGATCACCGAGACCTGGCGCGACGCCCCGGCCCGGGTCGCGGCCGGCGCCGTGCCCTATCTCCGTCTCCTGGGACTCGTCGCCGGCGGCTGGCTTTTGATGCGTGCCGCCGCCGCGGCCGAGGCGGGGCGCGACGCCGGCGACACGGACGCCCAGTTGCGCGACAAGGTGACCACGGCGCTGTTCTTCGCCGATCAATACGTCGTCGAGGCGGACGGACTGGCGCGCAAGGTCATCCGGGGCGGTCGCGCCATCGCCGCCATGGAGATCGAGCGGTTTTGAGTCCCGCCGCGCGCCGCCCCCCGTTCCCGGCGGCGCCGAGACCCTTGGCCGGACCCCGGCCGAATTCCCCGGATTCCCCCTTAGTGCTTGATTTTTTTGCGGTTTCCGCACAGTTTGATGGCGGATTTCAGAGGCCCTGAGGGCAGATGAACGGTTTCACCCGGTACGTATTTCGTCAGTTGTTCGTCGGCATGATTTTCGTCACGGCCGGGTTCACCTGCATCATCTGGTTGTCGCAATCGCTGCGTCTCGTCGAATTGATCGTCAACCGCGGCGTCTCGGCGGGCACCTTCATCTACCTGACCATGCTGATGCTGCCGAATTTCCTCACCGTCATCCTGCCGATCGCCATCTTCTGCGTCGTCGTGTTCGTCTACGCGAAACTGATCACCGACCGCGAATTGGTCATCATGCGCGCCGCCGGCCTCAGCCAGATGGCGCTGGCCAAGCCGGCGATCCTCCTCGCCGTGCTAATCGTCACCATCGGCTACTTCCTGAACCTCTACCTGGTGCCCGAGTCGTACCGCATGTTCCGGCAGATGCAGTGGGACATCCGCTACAACTACTCCCACATCCTGTTGAAGGAAGGCGCCTTCAACAGCCTGACCGACGGCATCACGGTCTACGTGCGCGAGCGCACGAGCGACGGCCAGCTGCATGGAATCCTGGTCCACGACACCCGCGACGAGAGTTCGCCGTTTACCCTGATGGCGTCGCGCGGCGCGAAGGTCGAAACGAAATCCGGCACCCGGGTCATCATGTTCGACGGAAACCGGCAGACCGTGGACGCGAAAACCAACAAACTATCGGTCCTGTACTTCGACCGCTACGTCCTCGATATCGGCCACAACCAGGGCGCGGCGCAGGACCGGCACCGCGAGGCGCGCGAGCGGACGCTGAATGAACTATTCAATATCCAACATGCCAATGACGTTTCGCGGAACGATCATGGAAAATTCATCATCGAAGCGCACAAACGACTGGTGTCGCCGCTTTCGTCACTGGCCCTGACGCTGATCGCCCTGGCCTGCCTGATTTCCGGCAGTTTCTCGAGGCGCACCCAGACCAAGCGGGTGCTGCTGAGCATTCTGTTGATGGTCGGTGTGCTGGTGTCGGCGCTCGGTTTGGAGAACATGGCGGCCAAGAACCTGAAACTGGCCACCACCATGTACGTTCACGCCGTCATTCCGATCGGCTTCGCGATCTGGTTCATCGTCCGCTCGCCGCGCCGGTCCGGCAAGAACGCCGCGGCGCCGATCGGTTGACGGGAGATTGATCGAGCCATGCGGTTGTCCACCACGCTCTCCATCTACGTCGGCCGGCACTTCCTGGGTGCGTTCTTCCTGCTTTTGCTGCTGTTCCTGCTGCTGACGTTCCTGTTCGACACCGTCGAGCTGTTGCGGCGGGCCGCGTCGAAACCGAACGTCTCGTTCGGCATGGTCGTCAACATGGCCGTCCTGAAGC
>JAPPPF010000185.1 GCA_028817665.1 Magnetovibrio sp.
GAAATTCCTCGGCGCGAAGGCGTTCTAACCATGACCACATCCCTCACCATCGACCGGCGCGGGCTCCTGGAACAACTGATCCCGAACCCCGACGACTATCTCATCGTCACCGGCCTCGCCGGCTCGGCCCGCGACGCCGCCGAGCTCACCGACGACGGACCCAACCTCTACACCATGGCCGGCTGCATGGGCGCCGCCGTCGCCATGGGCCTCGGCACGGCCTTGTCGGCGCCGGACCGCCGGGTCCTGGTGATCACCGGCGACGGCGAGCTGATGATGAACCTGGGATCCCTGGCCTCTGTCTCGACCATGGCGCCCGCCAACCTGAGCATCGTCTGCATCGACAACGGCTGCCACGGCGAGACCGGCGGCCAGACCGGGCATACGTCGAACCGCACCGATCTCGAGATGATCGCCAAGGGCGCCGGCATCCCGCAGACGATGACCCTGGTCGACCCGGCCGGCATCGACGCCGCGGCGAAATTCCTGGCCGAGGCGGCGGCGCCGAAGTTCCTGCTCTGCCGGGTCAAGGACGGTCCGCCGGCGGCTTACAAGCGCAACATCGACCCGGCCGAATGCCGGCTGCGCTTCCGCGCCCATGTGCAAGCGACGGGCTGACCGGCGGCGCGCACAAAATCCACCATTCATCCACATGCTCATCCACAAGAAATTGCGATTTGGGGCGGTTTTAGACGATTCCGCCGTAGACGCTTTCAGCTAACCGGCGCACAATTATGATGCTTGGTAACGGGCCTTCGGGACTGGAACTGGGTGGGGCCGGGAAGCCTTCGGGCGGCTTGGTTCCGGATCGACGGGCCTTCGGGCCGGCCGGTCCAGGGTCGGGAGACCTTCGGGAAACCCGGTCCAACGGCCGAGGCGCCTTCGGGCGACTGGGCCGGGGTTCGAAAGCCTTCGGGCGGACGGGCCCGGAACCGGAACGCCTTCGGGCGGGAAGGTTCACGGACGAGGCGCCCTTCGGGGAACCGAGTCCGGGGTTGGGAAACCTTCGGGTGAACCAGCCCGCGGTCGAGAGGCCTTCGGGTCGCTTGGCCAGGATCGAGAAGCCTTCGGGCGACTGGATCCGGGGTTTGGCGGTCTTCGGACCGGCGAGCCTGAACCGGGAGGTCTTCGGATCGAACGGTTCTGAACCAGGGCACCTTCGGGTGAACGGGTTCGGGAGGCGTCAGGGAGTGTCTTCGGACACGATGCTAAGACTCCGCGTCTGAGCACTTGGCGCCTCCCTTTTATTTTGAGGTTGCGGCCCTATGGGCCGTTTTTTTATGCCCCTCAGGCGCCGGGCGCGGCCCTCCGGGCCGCTTGGCTCACGCGCCATTATGCGCGGCGCCCAGTCGGGCTTTCCTCCTCGCCGTTGGCTCGTCGGTAAAATAGCTTGGTGAGGACGACAACGTTGGCCAGCGGAACCCTCGCCACCATATCCAGGATGCTTTTACCGAGGCGCCACATGGCGCCGAGGCAAGCGCGACCGCGCGCCGGGCATCGTTGCCCGTGAGCCAAGCGAGCGGAGCGAGCGCCCGGCGCCTGAGGGGTGAATAAGCGGCCCAGAGGGCCGCGCCCGGCGCCTGAGGGACAGAAAAAGAGAACCCGGCTTGCGCCGGGTTCTCTCGGATGCGAGCGAGACCTTGGCCGGACGCCACGGAAACCGCGCCCGGCCGGGGAGACGCACCGCTCAGCCCCCCTTGTTGGCCAGCATCAGGTCCGGCAGCCAGGTGATGACTTCCGGCCAGGCCAGGAACACGCCCAAGGTGATGACGTCGGCGACGAAGAACGGTCCGATGCCCCTGAACACCTCCTGGAGCTGGATATCCGGCCTGACCCCCGCGACCACGTAGCAGTTCAGCCCGATGGGCGGCGTGATCAGGTAGACCTCGCACATCTTGACTACCACGATGCCGAACCAGATCGGATCGTAGCCCAAGCCGATGACGGCCGGGTAGACGACGGGTATCCGATACGGCGCGCCGCCGTTCCGTGCCGTTGAACATCGCCATCGAGGTCGACTCTTTGGCGGCGCACTTCGCGCTGGTCGACGAGGCCGGGCTGTATTCGATCCTCGGCACCTCGGCCCTGACGTCGGGGAGCGCGCGCGGCGAGTTCGCCTCCAGCCTCATCGTGCGGCCGCAACTGAGCCGCCCGACGGTGCTGAAGACGACGCGCCAGCGCCCCTTGAGCCTCGCGGCCCGCGAGGTGATCAAGCATATCCGGGCGATCGCCAAGAGCTGGTCGGCGCTCGCGGCCTAGGCGAAAAAAGAGACCCGGCGCGACGGCCGGGCCCCTTTCAGCGTCAGATGATGCTATCCGCGTCTATGCACTTGTGCGCGAAAAGCTGTAAAGGGGCGTGAGTCCGCCGTCAACAATAAATTGTATCTCGCGGGAATCGCATAGCTAGATATAGCGTGTCAGGCGGAGTCCTCGGGAATCCAGGGCGCGACGCGGACGGCGGCCGCCCGGGCCTCGGCCTGGCTCGCGTAGGTCCTGTCGGCGAACCCGCCGATGGCGTACCAACCGGTCAGGGATTCGGCGTCGCGGCGGTAGACCTCGAAGCCATGGGTGCCGTCGGCGCGGCGAAACAGATCGACGCACCGATCGCCTTCCGGCGTTTCGATGGAATTAATGACCAGATTGCCCATCGGCGGGGGTGACTAGGACTGAAGGTCGTCGTCCGGTGCCGAAAGGTCGTCGGCGTCGGGAGCATCGCTCGGCTGATCAGTGGCCTCGCGTGCTTCCCGTTTCGCCTGCAATTTGGCCGCTTTCTTGGCGGCCTTCTTCCGTTCTCTTTCGAGACGGTCAAACCTGTAATTGGGTTTGCGTGCCATTCACTCAGTCGTTGGCGACCAAGTTTTCGGCGGCCGAGCGGCCATCGCGGCCCGCGACGACTTCGAAGTCGATCTTCTGACCTTCGCGGAGCGTGGACATGCCGGCCTGTTCGACGGCCGAAATGTGGACGAAAATATCCTTGCCGCCTTCTTCGGGCTCAATGAAACCGTAGCCTTTGGTCGGGTTGAACCACTTAACTGTACCTGTAGACATAGAACTTCCTTTTCAGATAGACGAAGCGCGTATGTGACGCATTCCGCGGCAAAAGAAAAGTCTTTTATTTCATAAACTTTTTGGCGACGGCCGGGTTCAATCGAAACGGAAGCCGAGCGTCTTGAGGGCGCTCAGGAGTTCCGGGCGCTTGGGCTCCGAGAACCCGGCGGCCATGCGCCGCGACCACGCGACCCCGTCTTCGCGCTCGGTGGCCCGCTTATGCGCCTCGAGCAGCGCGTCGTAGCGTCCGGCGATGTCGGCGGCGGCGGCCGCGTCGACGGCGCCGTAGCGCTCGCGGTGGATGACGGCGTCGTCCGGCAGGCGCGGCTTCGCCGGCGGCCGCTCGGCCGGCCAGCCCAGCGTCATGCCGAAGACCACGAACACGCCGTCCGGGAGGCCCAGGACCTGGGCCACGGCCTCGGGGTCGTTCCTCATGCCGCCGATCATGCAGCCGCCGAGGCCGAGCGAATCGCCGGCTAGCGACGCCGCCATGCCGACCAGCGCGGCGTCGACGATGGAGACCACGCTGAGTTCCAGGTGGTCGCGGGCGAGGCTGCCGCCGGCTTCCGCCATGACCGCGTCGAGGCGGTGGATGTCGGCGCAGATGGCGACGAACACGGGCGCCCGGGCGACGTGGTCCTGGCCGCCGGCCAGTTCCGCGAGGCGCCGCTTGGTCGCCGGGTCGCGGACGACGACGAACGAGTAGACCTGCAGGTTGGACGACGTCGGCGCCTGGCGGGCGGCGGCGAGCACGGCGTCCAGCATCGCCTCCGGCACCTCCTTGTCGAGGAAGGCGCGGACGCTCGAGCGCCGTTTCAGGGTCTCGATGACCGGGGAGGTGAGGGCCGTCCCGGCCGCAACGTCGTCGGCCTCGCCGGCGTCCATTACTCCGCGGCGTCCGCCGGCGGGGTCTCCGCCTTCTGGTCGACGTAGTCCTCCTTGTAGATCTCGGAGCCCTCTTCCTTGAACTTCTCGCTCATCTCCGCCATGCCCGTCTCGGCGTAGTCGCGGACCATGTTGGTGATCTCCATGGCGCAGAACTTGGGTCCGCACATGGAGCAGAAGTGCGCCGTCTTGTGGGCCTCCTTGGGCAGGGTCTGATCGTGGAAGTCGCGGGCCCGGTCGGGATCCAGGCCGAGGTTGAACTGATCCTCCCAGCGGAACTCGAAGCGCGCCTTCGACAGCGCGTCGTCGCGGGCGGCGGCGCCCGGATGGCCCTTCGCCAGGTCGGCCGCGTGCGCCGCGATCTTGTAGGTGATGACACCCTCGCGGACGTCCTCCTTGTCGGGCAGGCCCAGGTGTTCCTTGGGCGTCACGTAGCAGAGCATGGCGCAGCCGTACCAGCCGATCATCGCAGCCCCGATCCCCGACGTGATGTGATCGTAGCCCGGCGCGATATCGGTGACCAGCGGCCCCAGGGTGTAGAAGGGGGCTTCGCCGCAGGTTTCCAGCTGCTTCTCCATGTTGATCTTGATCTTGTGCATGGCGACGTGGCCGGGGCCCTCGATCATCACCTGGCAGCCCTTGGCCCAGGCGACCTCGGCCAGTTCACCGGCGGTTTCCAACTCGGCGAACTGCGCCGCGTCGTTGGCGTCGGCGCCGGAACCGGGGCGGAAGCCGTCGCCGATGGAATGCGCGACGTCGTAGGACGCCATGATCTCGGACAGCTCCTCCCAGTTCTCGTAGAGGAAGCTCTCCTTGTGATGGGCCAGGCACCACTGGGCCATGATCGAGCCACCGCGGCTGACGATGCCGGTGACCCGGTTGGCGGTCAGGTGGATGTGCTTGAGGCGCACGCCGGCGTGGATGGTCATGTAGTCGACGCCCTGTTCGCACTGCTCGATGATGGTGTCGCGGTAGATCTCCCAGGTCAGGTCCTCGGCCCGGTCGACCTTCTCCAGCGCCTGGTAGATGGGCACCGTGCCGATCGGCACCGGCGAGTTGCGGATGATCCATTCGCGGATGTTGTGGATGTTGCGGCCGGTCGACAGGTCCATCACCGTGTCGCCGCCCCAGCGCGTCGCCCAGACCATTTTCTCGACTTCCTCGGCGACGCTCGAAGTGACCGCCGAATTGCCGATGTTGGCGTTGATCTTGACCAGGAAATTGCGGCCGATGATCATCGGCTCGCTTTCCTGGTGGTTGATGTTGGCGGGAATGATGGCGCGGCCCCTGGCGACCTCGTCACGGACGAACTCGGGCGTCACCCATTCCGGAATGTCGGCGCCGAAGCTCTGGCCGTCGGCGATCAGCGCCGCCGCCGCCGCCGGGTCGTGATCGCGGGCCATGTTCTCGCGGATCGCGATAAATTCCATCTCCGGCGTGATCACGCCCTCGCGGGCATAGTGATACTGGGTGACGACCTTGCCCTTCTTGGCCCGGAGCGGCGGGCGCTTGTTCGGAAACTCGGCGACCAGCTTGTCGTCGGAAATGTTGCCGTTGTCCTCGGGCTTCACTTCCCGGCCTTCGTATTCCTCGACGTCGCCGCGCGCCAGGATCCACTCGCGGCGCAGCGGCGCGAGGCCCTTTTCCAGGTCGATCACGGCATCCGGGTCGGTGTAGGCGCCCGACGTGTCGTAGACGACGAGCGGCGGGTCGCCGGCGGATTCGTGCAGGCTGATCTCGCGCATCGGCACGCGGACGCCGTCGTGGACCTGGCCATCGATGTAGATCTTCCGGCTCGACGGCAGCGCGCCGGTGGTGACGCTGGCGGTGTCGGGTTTGCGAATGACGTTCATCTTTGGATCTCCTCTCCATCGGGCCCGGCGCGACATACGCGGGGCGAAGAGATCCGGGGAAAGCGTCGGTCTGGAAAGGGGCTGTGCCGGTATTCGGGGGCAGCCGATGTTCCGATCCCTACGCCGGTGTGACCCGGATCAGGTTCGACGGGTCTCCGTGAGAAGTTCGGCTCGCGGACTCTCAGCCCCGGCATCGAGGCTCCCCGTGGAACACCGACAATGTGGTGCGCCCGGCGGTTCCGGTCAAGCGCCGCCGGTTGTGGATAATCGGATTTCGATAATCGGACGCGCCAAAGCGGACCCTTCGCCCGGACCGGCGGCGTCTACCCGGTCCGGATCACGTCTCTTGGGCGTTCGTCTAGGTTGGGAGAGCCGCGGCGTGAGCCGCGGCGGCGCCTATTCGGCGACTTTTATTTCCCCAGCCGCTTCACGGCCGTCACGACCGGGAACCAGTTCGAATTCGACCTTCTGCCCTTCCTTGAGCTCGGCCAATCCGGCCGCCTGCACGGCCGAAATATGTACGAAGGCGTCCTTGCCGCCGTCGTCCGGCTCAATAAACCCGTATCCCTTGGTGGGATTGAACCACTTCACAGTACCAGTAGGCATCTTCGCTCCTTCCTCATGTCGCGAATTCTGCGACATCACAACGTCCTGCTGCGGCCCCTTGAACTCTGCGTTTCATTTCAAGCGCGCACCGAAGAATGGCCGGACCAGATCACGAACGCAAGGATTAGTTTGGCCGCACCGCCGAACCGATGCTGCAC
>JAPPPF010000244.1:0-4868 GCA_028817665.1 Magnetovibrio sp.
CGGGCATCCACGACTTCCGGCGGCAGCCGTCGCCTTCCCATCCTTCGACAAGCTCAGGATGAGGGTGGAGCGGGTTGCGTCGTTGATACCTCTAGGGTTTCGAAAGAAACCCTCATGCTGAGCCTGTCGAAGCATGCGGACGCCGGCCGCGCCTCGGGAATGGCGACTAACCGCGGCGAAAGGCGGACATTTGCGACATCGGTCGCAAAAAAGGTCGTGAATGTCCTCAGGCTAACCCCCTGGTATCAAAGGCCCAATCGAGGGCGCCCCGGAAAACGGAGACAAATGCGGACTTCGGCGGACGAAGACTATGAGCGCCCGCTCACCCCTGGGCCGCGATCTTCGCCAACTCGCCGGCCAGGAAGCGCGCGCCTTCCAAACGCTCCGCCGGGGTGCCCCACTGGCGCATGAACACCAGCTTGTGATCCGGCCGGAGTTTCGCCGTGCCCTTGTTGCGGGTGATGAACTCGACCAGGCCGGCGGGGTTGGCGAAATCGTCCTTGCGGAAGCTCACGGTGGCGCCCTTCGGCCCGGCGTCGATCTTCTCGACGCCGGCGTCCCTGCAGGTGCCCTTCAGGATCACCACCTGCAGGAGGTTCTCGGTCTCGTCCGGCAGCGGTCCGAAGCGGTCGATCAGTTCGGCCGCGAAGGCGTCGATCTCGGCCCGCGTCTGCAGCCCGGCGAGGCGCCGGTAGAGGCCCATGCGGACGGTGAGGTCGGCCACATAGGTGTCGGGGATCAGCACCGGCAGGCCGACGGCGATCTGCGGGCTCCAATCGGCGTCCCCTTCCCCGCCGGCGCCGCCGTCGGGGCCGCGCGCCTCGGCGACGGCCTCCTCGAGGAGCTGCTGGTAGAGCTCGACGCCGACCTCGCGGATGTGGCCCGACTGCTCCTCGCCCAAGAGGTTGCCGGCGCCGCGGATGTCGAGGTCGTGGCTGGCCAGCGAGAAGCCGGCGCCGAGGCTGTCGAGGGTCTGCATCACCTCGAGGCGGCGTTCCGCCGTCTTCGTCAGGATCTGGCCGCCGGGCAGGGTCAGGTAGGCGTAGGCGCGGACCTTCGAGCGCCCGACCCGGCCCCTCAGCTGGTAGAGCTGGCCGAGCCCGAACATGTCGGCGCGGTGGATGACGATGGTGTTGACGGCGGGCAGGTCGAGACCCGATTCGATGATGTTGGTGGACAGCAGGATGTCGAACTTGCCGTCGTAGAAATCGCCGATCGCGGTTTCCAGGTCGCGGGTCGCCATCTGGCCGTGGGCGACGCCGAGCTTGAGGTCGGGAACGAGCTCGTTCAACTGCGCCTCGAGCCTCGGCAGGTCGGCGACCCGGGGCGCCACGTAGAAGCTCTGGCCGCCCCGGTACTTCTCGCGCATCAGCGCCTCGCGCACGACCACCGGGTCGTAGGGCAGCACGAAGGTGCGGACCGCCAGCCGGTCGACCGGCGGCGTCGCGATCAGGCTCATCTCGCGGAGCCCGGTCAGGGCCAACTGCAGGGTCCTGGGGATCGGCGTCGCCGTCAGGGTGAGCACGTGGACGTCGGACTTCAGCTTCTTCAGCTTCTCCTTGTGGGCGACGCCGAAGTGCTGTTCCTCGTCGATCACCAGGAGGCCGAGCTCCTGGAAACCGACGTCCTTGGCCAGCAGCGCGTGGGTGCCGATGACGATGTCGACGCTGCCGTCCAGGAGGCCCTTCTTGATCTCCTTGACGCGCGCCGCGGAAACCAGCCGGGAGACCTGCTCGATGCGCATGGGGTAGCCCTGGAAGCGCTCGCGGAAGACCTGGAAGTGCTGGCGCGAGAGCAGCGTCGTCGGCACCACCACGGCGACCTGCTTGCCCTCGTAGGCCACCGCGAAGGCGGCGCGCAGCGCCACCTCGGTCTTGCCGAAACCGACGTCGCCGCAGATCAGCCGGTCGGCCGGACGGCCGCTGGCCAGGTCGTCGAGGACGCTCGCGATGGCGCGGCCCTGGTCGTCGGTCTCGGTGTAGGGAAAGCGCGCCGCGAACTCGTCGTAGACCCCGGCCGGCACCGGGATGCGGGCGCTCTGCTTCAGGGTCCGGGCGGCGGCGACGTTGATCAGCTCGTCGGCCATGTCGCGGAGCCGCGACTTGAGCTTCGCCTTCCTGGCCTGCCAGCCGGCGCCGCCGAGGCGGTCGAGGTTGGCGGCGGCGTCCTCGGAGCCGTAGCGCGACAGCATCTCGATGTTCTCGACCGGCAGGAACAGCCGGTCGTCGCCGGCGTAGCTGAGTTTCAGGCAGTCGTGCGGCGCGCCGCCGACCTCGATGGTCACCAGCCCGTCGAACCGCCCGATGCCGTGGTCCATGTGGACAACCAGGTCGGCCGGGGCGAGGCTCGAGGTCTCGGTCAGGAAGTTCTCCGGCCTGAGCCCGGCCCGGGCCGGCCGGCCGATGCGCTCGCCGAGGATGTCCTGTTCGGTGATCAGCGCGAACCGGGCGAACCGGAAGCCGGTCTCGAGGGGCAGCACGGCGAGGCCGACGGCGCCGGCCGGCAGTCCGGCGAAGGCCGCGAAGGAGGCCACCGTGGCCAGGCCGGTCATGCCGTGTTCGGCGAGCAGCCCGGCCAGCCGGTCGCGCGAGCCGCGGGTGTTGGCGGTGATCAGGACGCGGCGCCCGGCGGCGATCTCGTCGGCGACCCGCCGGCCGACGGCGTCGAAGACGTTGGCCGACGGATCGACGCGGACCTCGGCGAAGTTGGCGCCGGCGCGGCCGCCGAGATCCCCGGTCCCGGCGTCGCCGGCGCCGGGGGCGTCGAAGTGCGAGAGCCGGACCACCGGATGCACTGCCAGCTGGGCGTCCCAGGTCTCGGCGTCGAGGAACATCTCTTCGGCCGGCACCGGCCGGTAGGGCGCCTCCGTATCGATCGCCTTGTCGACCATGTCGCGCCGGGCGGCGAAGTAGTCGGCGATCTGCTCGAGGCGCGCGTCGCGGGCCATCTCCAATTGATGGTCGAGGACCACCGCGGCGCCGGGCAGGTAGTCGAACACGGTCTCCAGGCCGTCGTGAAACAGCGGCAGCCAGTGCTCCATGCCCATGTGGCGCTGGCCGACGGAGACCGCGGCGTAGAGCGGGTCGTCGTCGCCGCTGTGGGCGAAGGCGACCCGGTAGTTGGACCGGAACCTGGAGATGCTGGCGTCGTTCAGCAGGATCTCGTTGACCGGATTGAGGGTGACGCCGGCCGGCGCCTCGCCGTCGGCGCCCTCCAGCGTGCGCTGGGTCATCGGATCGAAGCGCCGGAGGCCGTCGAGCTCGTCGCCGAAGAAGTCGAGCCGGACCGGCGTTTCCTGGCCCGGCACGAAGACGTCGACGATGCCGCCGCGGAGCGCGTACTCGCCGGCCTCGCGCACCGTCTCCGTGCGCAGGAAGCCGTTGGCCTCGAGAACCGCGGCGAGCGCCGAGACCTCGATCCGCTCGCCCCGGCCGATGGTCCGCGCCGCGTCGCGGAGGCCGGCCCGGGGCAGCACCTTCTGCAACACCGCGGACACGGTGGTGATCAACAGCCGTCCGCCTTCCCCGCCGGCCGCCAGCCGGCTCAGCGTCGCGACCCGCTGGCCGACGATCTCCGGGCGCGGCGAGACCCGGTCGTAAGGCAGGCAATCCCAGGCCGGGAGACTCAGGCAGTCGAGCCCGGGCTGGAAGAACCGGAGCGCCGCGCGGACTGCGGCCAGGGCGACGTCGTCGCGGGCCACGAAGATCACGTCGCCGCCGGCTTCCGCCAGCGCCGCCAGGGCCACCGCCTCGGCACCGGCCGGAACGCCGCCGACGGTCCGCGCGCCCGCCGAGGCCGCTACCGGCTCGAGCCCGGCGCCGCCGTCCCCGCTCAGGGATGTCAGGATACCGGTCACGGGGTGCCGTCAGGTCTCGCGTTGTTGTAGGCGATCAAGGCGCGCACCAGGGCATTGTCGTGGCGCGCCGGCAGCTGGACCCGGCCGGTCAGCCAGTCGTAGATGTCGTTGTCGCTTTCCGCCAGCAGGCGCTCGAAGTCGGCGAGTTGGGCGTCCGGCAGGTCGGCGATGCGGGCCGCCGCGAAGCCGCCGAGCATGAAGTCGTTCTCCTTCATGCCGCAGTGCTGGCTCTGGAACAGGATCTTCTTGCGCTTGGCGTCCATGGTCATGCGAAAATGGCGTTGCCACCGGATATGGGCGGCCTAGGATATACGCACTCTCACAGGGTTTGTCAGTAGCCATCGACCATGCGTCCGGAAATCCTCTACCCGCTGTTCCGACCGGTGACGTCGCTGAAGGGCGTCGGGCCCCGGATCGGCGCGTTGGTGGGTAAACTGGCGGGCGAAAGCCTCGTCCACCTGCTCTGGCACTGTCGCTGATACACCTTCGACCGCCGCTACGCGCCGACCATCGCCGAGGCCCAGGCCGGCGCGGTGGCGACGATGACGGTGCGCGTCGACAGACACCGGAAGCCACCGAACAAGCGCCTGCCCTACAAGGTCGAGTGCTCCGACGACGGCGGCCGCATGACCTTGGTGTTCTTCCACGCCCGCGAGGACTACCTGCGCAAGATGCTGCCCGAGGGCGAAACCCGGGTGGTCAGCGGCCAGCTCGAGACCTTCGGCGACGAGTTGCAGATGTCGCACCCGGACCACATCGGCACCGTCGACGAGCTCGACGCCATGAAGACGGTCGAGCCCGTCTACCCGCTGACCGCCGGGCTGACGCTGAAAAGCCTGGGCCGCGCCGTCACCGGCGCCCTGGCGGAGGTCCCGGCGCTCGACGAGTGGGCCGACGCCGCCTTCGTCGCCAAGAACCAGTGGCCGAGCTGGCAGGACGCCGTTCAGACCGCGCACCACCCGGAAGGCGCGGCCGATCTCGAGCCGACCACCCCGGCGCGCTCCCGCCTCGC
>JAPPPF010000244.1:4878-6371 GCA_028817665.1 Magnetovibrio sp.
TCCGCAAGCACATGAAACGCACCAAGGGCAAGGCGATCGCCGGCTCGGGCGTCCTGCGCAAACGCGTCACCACGGCGCTGCCGTTCGCGTTCACCGGATCGCAAACCCAGGCCATCGACGAAATCACCGGCGACATGGCGGCGGACGCCCGCATGCTGCGCCTCCTGCAGGGCGACGTCGGCAGCGGCAAGACGGTGGTCGCGGTGATGGCCATGCTGAACGCCGTCGAGGCCGGGGCCCAGGCGGTGCTGATGGCGCCAACGGAAATCCTCGCCCGCCAGCACCTGGCCACGGTGAGTCCGCTGGCCGAGGCCGCCGGTGTCCGGGTCGCCATGCTCACGGGCCGCGAGCGCGGCAAGAACCGCGCGGGCGCCCTCGAAGTCCTGGCCTCGGGACAGGCCGGCTTCGCCATCGGCACCCACGCGCTCTTCCAGGATGACGTCGAATACAAGAACCTGGCGTTGGCGGTGATCGACGAACAACACCGTTTCGGCGTTCATCAGCGGCTCTCGCTGGCCGCCAAGGGCCAGGCCGTGGATACCCTGGTGATGACCGCGACGCCGATCCCGAGAACCCTGATGCTGACCGCCTACGGCGACATGGACGTGTCGCGGCTGACCGAGAAACCGAGCGGCCGCAAGCCGGTCGACACGCGGGTGCTGCCGATCGAACGGCTCGACCAGGTCAGCACCGCCATCGGCCGCGCCCTCGAGGCCGGCGACCGGGTCTACTGGGTGTGCCCGCTGGTCGAGGAATCGGAAAAGCTCGACGTCGCCGCCGCCGAGGACCGCCACGCCGCCCTCGCCGCCATGTTCGGCGGACGGGTCGGCCTGGTTCACGGCCGCATGAAGGGTCCCGACAAGGACAAGGTGATGGCGTCGTTCATGACCGGCGGCATCGACGTATTGGTGTCGACGACGGTGATCGAGGTCGGCGTCGACGTTCCGGAGGCGACCGTCATGGTGGTCGAGCACGCGGAACGGTTCGGCCTCGCGCAGCTGCACCAGTTGCGTGGCCGCATCGGCCGCGGCGAGCGGCCCTCGACCTGCTTGCTGCTCTATGCGTCGCCGCTTTCCGAGACGGCGAAGGCGAGACTGAAGATCATGCGCGAGACCGACGACGGGTTCCGGATCGCCGAGGAGGACCTGAAGCTGCGCGGCGCCGGCGAGCTTCTGGGCACGCGGCAGAGCGGGCTGCCGGAATTCAAGCTCGCCGACCTGCAGGTTCACGATGATTTGCTGGCCGCGGCCCGCGATGACGCCGCGCTGCTGCTGGACCGCGACCCGGACCTCGAGAGCGCGCGCGGCCAGGCGGTCCGCACCCTGCTCTATTTGTTCGAACGCGAAGCCGCCGTCCGCAACCTGAGATCCGGCTAGTCGTCCTGGCCGTCGGTTTTCCCGGCGTTCGCGGCCTGGCGGTCGCCGGCGCGCGAGCCCTTCGAGACCAGGACCGGGGCGCGTTCGCGTTCGCGCAGCACGTCGATGTCCTCGTAG
>JAPPPF010000110.1:0-5054 GCA_028817665.1 Magnetovibrio sp.
GCTGGAAACCGCCCTCGCAGCCCTCGACGCGGAGGGCATCCATCTGACCGTCGAGGCCGCCGGCGCCGACAAGCCTGCCACCGGTCCGGTCATCGACCTCGACCTGATCGGTCCCGACCACCCCGGTATCCTGCACGAGATCACGCATTGCCTGGCCGAACGCCGGATCAGCGTCGAGGAGATGGAAACGGAAATCCGCGGCGCCCCCGTCGGCGGCGGCAATCTGTTTCACGCCCGCGCCCGGGTCCGGTTGCCGGACGGCACCGTCGAGGACGACCTCCGCGACGCCCTCGAGGACCTCGCCGGCACCCTGATGGTCGACATCGCCCTCGGTGACGGCGCCGCTTAGCGGCGCGAAAAAACGGGCGGTCCGCGCCTCGCGAACCGCCCGTGCCAGTCGGGCGCCGGGGTGAGCGCCGGGGGAGGATCAGGAACCGGCGGCGCGTTTGACGAAGCTCCGCATCCGTTCGGCGATGAAATCCAAATGCGTCTCCAGGGCGAAGTGCCCGGTGTCGAGGAGGTGCGTCTCGACGCGCTTCAAGTCACGCGCGTAGGGATGCGCGCCGGCCGGCGGGAAGATGTGGTCGCCACGCCCCCAGACGATCAGGGCCGGCGGCTGATGGCGGCGAAACAGGGCCTGCCACTTCGGGTACTCGGTGACGTTGGTGCCGTAATCGAGGAACATACGGAGCTGGATCTCCTTGTTGCCGGGGCGATCGAGCAGGTACTGGTCGTGGATCCAGTTGTCCGGGGACACCAGGTGGAGCTTGTCCTTGGGCACGCCGTGGGTCCACTGCCACCGCGTCGCGGCGAGCTCGAAGAACGGTTTCAGCTTGTCGCCGTTGGCGGCGCTCGGGTTGCCCCAGTAGGCCTTCAGCGGGTCCCAGAATTCACGCAGGCCCTCGGCGTAGGCATTGCCGTTCTGGATCACGAAACCGGTGACCCGCTCGGGCGCGCGGGCGAACAGCCGGAAGCCGACCGGCGCGCCGTAGTCCATGACGTAAAGCGCGTAGCGGTCGATCCGTTTTTGGCCGAGCAGGGCCTCGACGACGCGGGCGAAGTTGGCGAAGGAGTAGTCGAAGTCGGCCAGCTTCGGCTGGTCGCTGGCGCCGTAACCGGGGTAATCGGGGGCGATCATGTGGAAATCGCCGGCCAGGCGCGGCATCAGCTCGCGGAACATGTGGCTCGACGTCGGGAAGCCGTGCAGCAAGACCACCGCCGGCGCGCCCGCCCGGCCGGCCTCGCGGTAGGCGATGTCGATGCCCTGGATGCGGGCCTTGCGGTACTTGACGGCGGCCGCGGTTTCGACGGCCTCGACGGCGGTGTCCGCCGAGCGGGCCGGGCCGGGTCCGCCGAACAGGGCGAGGGCGAGGACGGCCAGGCATAGGGCCAGGGTCATCAGGTGGTTTCGGGTCGTGTACATGGGAGGTGTCCTTTGCGTCGGGGTTGAGGGGGATCGGGGTCGGCGTGGTCAATCTTCTCCGGCGGCGGCGCGCAGCCGGTCGTTCTCGGCCCTGAGCTGGGCCAGCTCGTCGCGGATCGGCTGCAGGGCGTACTCCATTTCCTCGAGCGTGAAACGCTCGGGGATGTGTTGCGGGCAGTTCCAGTCGAGGGCCTCGATGGTGATCACCACGGCGCGCTCGGGCGTTGCCTCGTAGCCCTCGACGTGGAGCCGGGCGACGAGGTCCGGATCGTCGCCGATGTCGACCAGTCGAGCCCGGCCCCAGAGCTTGAGCCGGCGCCGGTTCGGATAATCCATGAGGATCAGGGCGACGCGGTCGTCACCGCTCAGGTTGCCGGCGCTCACGTACTGGCGGTTACCGCGGAAGTCGGCGTAGGCGATGGTTTTCTCGTCGATCACCCGGAGGAACCCGCGCGGGCCGCCGCGGAACTGCGCGTAGGGCCAGCCTGTCTCGGAGACGGTCGCCTGGTAGAAGCCGTCGCGGTGCGTAATGAACTGCGCCTCGGCCTCTCCGAGGGTATCGCTCGGCGGGGCCTCGGGCGCCAGGAACTTGGCGTAGCTGGCGGCGGACCCTTGCGCGTCCTGCATAGCGCGGACGTTGGGCGTGAAGGCGATTTCGGCGAAGGCGCGGGCCATGGATCGGTTCCTTTCCGGAAACGGGACGTTGTCGATGGCCGGCAGCATGAATAATTTATTAAATGAAAGGAATATTCAAAAATTAAAGAATATTATTGCTAATAATGTAATAATTATCTCATGGACCGATTTCGCGAACTCACCGCCTTCGTCGCCGTCGCCGAGGAAGGCGCCTTCAACGCCGCGGCCCGGCGCCTCGGCCAGTCGGCGCCGGTGGTCACCCGCCTGATCGGAGCGCTCGAGGGCCGGTTGGGCGCGCGGCTGTTCACCCGCACGACCCGCAGCGTCGCGCTGACCGACTCCGGCGCGACCCTGCTCGCCGACGCCGGCCGGCTGTTGGGTGAACTCGAGGAATTGGAGGCCGCCGCCGCCGGCGCCCACCGCGACCCCAAGGGCGAGCTCCGGGTCACCGCGCCGGTGCAGTTCGGCCAGCGGTTCCTGCTGCCCATCGTCGCCGACTTCCTTGACGCCTACCCCAACGTCCAGGCCCGGGCCGAGTTTCTCGACCGGATCGTTCACCTGGTCGACGAGGGCTTCGACGTGGCGCTGCAGATCGGCGCGCTCGCCGACTCATCGCTCTACCAGACCCGTGTCGGCACGGTCCGCCACGTCACCATCGCCGCGCCGTCCTATCTCGACGCCCACGGCGTGCCGAGGGCGCCAGCCGAACTGATCGGCCACCGGACCATCAACCCCGGCAACCTGCACGGCCCCCGCGATTGGATCTACGTCGCCGGCGGCCGCGCCATCCCGGGCCGGGTGGCGCCCCGGCTCCACGTCAACACGGCGAGCGCCGCGTTGGGCGCGGCCGTCGCCGGCCACGGCATCACCCGCCTGCTCTCCTACCAGGCGGCTGACGCGCTGGCCGCGGGTGATGTCGTCGAGATCCTGACGGCGTCGGAGGACCGCGAGCTGCCGGTCCAGCTGGTCTACCCGGAGGGCCGCCGCGCGGCGGCGAAAACCCGCGCCTTCATCGACTTCGCGGCCCGGCGCCTGCGCGCCGAGGCGAAGCACCTGGGCGCCTACTGAGCGGCGTCGAAGGCTTGACGCAGCCGCGCCAGGGTTTCCTCCAGGGCGGCGCCGTCATAGGGCCGGGCCGGCACCTTGCCCCAGACCGGCCCGGGCCAGGCCGGGTCCGTGGTGAACCGGGCGATGACATGGACATGCAGTTGCGGGACCATGTTGCCGAGCGCCGCGACGTTCAGCTTGTCGGGCCCGTGGATGGCCTGGAGGGCCAGCGAGACGCGGTCGATCTCGGCCATGGCCAGCGGCTTGTCGGCGGCGGCGAGGTCGTGGAAATCGCGCAAGCCCTCGCGCATGGGCACCAGGATCAGCCACGGATAGGTGGCGTCGTTCATCAACAGCACCCGGCAGAGCGGCCAATCGGCGAGATGCACGGTATCCGCTTCCAGTGTTTCGTTGAGGACGAACATGTTCGGCTCCGCTACAGTCTCCGTCATCGAGCCTGTCACACCGGGAACACGGGAACAAGCGCATGCCGGACCGCGAACCGAGCCTCCGCGTCGAGATCTGGATCAAGGCCCAGTTGCGGCTCTGCGACCAGCGGATGACGCCGGCCTACATCCGGCGCCGCGGCGACGCCGACGCCGGCGCGGTGCTGATCAAACTCGACCGCCTCGACGGCACCTCGCAAGTGCTGACCCAGGTCACCACCGGCGACGGCGCGCGGGCCTGGAGCCGCGGCACCGGCGAGGCCCCCGTTCCGAACGCGGAAGCGGAGGCCTACATGGAGCGTCAGTTAAAGTACGATCCGGATATATGGATTCTGGAGATCGAGGATCCGAACGGCGCCTACGAGGCGGACGGCGGCATCGTCTAGCTGGTGAAGTAACCGTCGGCGCCGGTTTTCGGGCACGCGCCCAGCAGCAGTGTTTCTTCGTGGAAGCGCAGGTTGATCCAGACTGTCTGGTTCTGCAGGAAGGCGTGCACCGGCGCGTCGGCCTTCGGGCAGGCGAGCTTCAGGTAGGAGTAGCGGATCCGCTTGTTGCGGGTCTTGATGAAGGTGGCGTGCGGGATGACGGCGACGTGGACATCGACGATCAGGCGCTCGTCCTCGCTAATGCGGACCGATTCGAACTCCCAGACGCCGTAGGGCGGGTTCTCGGAGTAGTGATCCTGAAGCGCGATGGCGGCGACCCGCATGGCCTGCTTCTCGCTGCCCGAGTTGGCGGCGATGAACAGGAAGCCGAGGATCATCGCGGGCAACACGAAGACGGCGGCGAGGCCCAGCAGCTTGCGGCGGTGTTTTGACATGAAATTCTTGATCCACATATCCGTTCTCCTTTCGGTGGCTCCGCTGCCTTAGCCCTTGTCTCGCCTTCGGGCCTTAGGCCGGAAACTTTGCGCCCCACCGTTTCCGGCGGTTTGCCCTTGTCGAGGATCGTGGGGGCGAATCGCTCCGTGATCATCTGAACGCAGTTTAGAAGACTTCCATCGGTTCGGCTGTGATGGCCATCACGCCTGAGCGTATTTTTTAAGATTTCGCGGCGTCGGCGAGGACCATGTCGGCCGCCTTCTCGGCAATCATGATGGTCGGCGCGTTGGTGTTGCCCGACGTGATCGTCGGCATCACCGAGGCGTCGGCGACCCGGAGCCCCTGAATGCCGTGCACGCGGAGCCGGTCGTCGACGACGGCGGTGGAATCCGAGCCCATCTTGCAGGTGCCGACGGGATGGAAGATGGTCGTCGCGATCTTGCCGGCCTCGCGGGCCAGGTCGGCGTCGTCGGCGTACTCGGGGCCCGGCAGGAACTCCTCGGGCTCGAACCGTTTCATCGCCTCGGCGCCGATGATCCGCCGGGTCAGGCGCAAGGCGTCGGCGGCGACCTGGCGGTCGGCCGGCGCCGACAGGTAATTCGGCTGGATCGCGGGCGCCGCCAGCGGATCGGCGCTCCGAATCCGGACGTGGCCGCGGCTCTCCGGGCGCAGGTTGCAAAC
>JAPPPF010000110.1:5064-26959 GCA_028817665.1 Magnetovibrio sp.
CCCCGGCAACCCGAGGCGGCGCCCGCCGGGAACGGATGCAAGGGCTCACCGAACTTGGGCAGCGACAGGGGCTGCACGTGATACTCCAGGTTCGGCGTCTCGCGGTCCGGATCGCTCTTCGCGAAGCCGCCCAACTGCGACGGCGCCATGGTCATGGGTCCGCGCTTGAACAGGAAATACTCGAGCCCGATGCCGGCCTTGCCGATCAGCGAGTTGGCCCGCTCGTTCAGCGTCTTGGTGTTCTTGACCTTGTAGACGGCGCGGATCTGCAGATGGTCCTGGAGGTTCTCGCCGACCCCGGCGAGGTCATGGCGGACCGCGACGCCCTGGGCCTGGAGCACGGCCGCCGGGCCGATGCCGGAAAGCTGCAGCAGTTGCGGCGAGCCGATCGATCCGGTCGCCAGGATCACCTCGCGCCCGGCGCCAACGCGGGCCGGGCGGCCCTTGCGGCGGAGGCCCAAGCCGACGCACTTCGTGCCCTCCAGGACAAGGCCGGTCGCCTGGGCGTGGGTCAGCACGGTGAGATTCGGCCGGTTCATCACCGGCTTCAGGAACCCCTTCGCCGAGGTCCAGCGGACGCCCCGGTTCTGGTTGACCTGGAAATACCCGCAGCCTTCGTTGTCGCCGGTGTTGAAGTCGTCGGTCCTGGGAATGCCGACCTCGGCGGCGGCGGCCTGGAAGGCGTCGAGGATTTCCCAGCTGAGCCGCATGTCCTCGACCCGGAACTCGCCGCCGGTGGCGTGCAATTCCGAGGCGCCGCGGCCCTGGTCCTCGGATTTCAGGAAATAGGGAAGCACGTCGTCCCAGCCCCAGCCGGCGTTGCCCATCTGGCGCCATTGATCGTAGTCGCGGGCCTGGCCGCGGATGTAGATCATGCCGTTGATCGCCGAGCAGCCGCCGAGCACCTTGCCGCGGGGATAGTCGAGCGCCCGGTCGCCGAGACCCGGCTCGACCTCGGTCCTCAGGCACCAGTCGGTGCGCGGGTTCATCATCGTGTAGAGATAGCCGACGGGGATGTGGATCCAGGCGTAGTTGTCGTTGCCGCCGGCCTCGAGCAAGAGCACCTTGTTGCCGGCGTCGGCGGACAACCGGTTGGCGAGCACGCATCCGGCGGAGCCGGCGCCGGCGATCACGTAGTCGAATGTACCGAGGTCGTCGAAATGTCCGTCGTTCATGCCGCCTCCCCTTTCGCGGCGGCCATCATAGGCCGATCGGCCGGCCGGCTGAAATGAAATGCTATTCCCTTGTCAGGGCGAACGGCGGGAAGATAATGGCGCCGTTTTTCGAGCCGACCAAGGAGCCGCCGCAGATGACCGAGACCGAGATGAAGACCGTGGGCCTGGGCCTGACCTGGGAGGAATACAGCGTCGGCGACCGCTACAAGTCGCTGGCCCGAACCGTCACCGAGACCGACATCGTCAACTTCATCGGCGTCACCGGGATGGTCGAGGTCCTGTTCACGGACCTGACCTTCGGCAAGGGCGTCCAGGCGGCCGGCCGGGTGGCGCCGGCGGCGCTCACCTACTCGTTGATCGAGGGCATCCTCTGCCAGACCCTGATCCAGGGCACCGGACTGGCCATGCTGGAACTGGAAAAGAAGATCCTGGCGCCGGTCGTCGCCGGCGACACCGTGCACTGCGAGGTCGAGGTCGTCAGCGTGCGCCAGACGTCGAAAGGCAACCGCGGCATCGTCAAGACCCGGAACGAGATCAAGAACCAGCGCGGCGAAACGGTAATCAGCTACGCCGCGACGCGCATGGTCGCCGGTCGGGACGACGCCTAACGCCGCCTCAACCGGTGCGGTGAATCAGGTGATAGCCGAAGCTGGTCTCGACGGGGCCTGACACCTCGCCGACATCGAGCGCGAAGGCCGCGTCCTCGAATTCCGACACCATCATGCCGCGGCCGAAGGGCCCGAGGTCGCCGCCGTCGGACCCGGACGGACAATCGGAATGTTCGCCGGCCAGGTCGGCGAAATCGGCGCCATCGTCGATCTGCGCCTTCAGATCCTCGATTTCCTTGAGGGCATCTTCCTTGCTGCGGTCCGAGTTGTTGCGAAGAATGTGGGAGGCGCGAATCTCGTCGCTCATGTTGGATCTCCTGGTGAACGGATGTGGGCGCCCATAGATCACGCCCCGCGACCAAGTGCAAGGCCGCAGGCGGACGGCGCTCACATGAGCTGCGCGGCGGTGGTGGCGACGGCGGAGAAATCGCCGGGCTGGGACGGCGAATGGCAGAGTCCCAGCGTACGGCGGATGTGGATCACCGTCATGATCCCGCTGACCTTCTCGCCGTCGTCGGAGAGCGGCAGCCGTACGATCGGCAGCTCGAGCGCCCGGTCTTCGCTGACGCTGACCCGGTTGATCATGAACTGCGGCTTGGCGTCGATCACCAGGCGCGGCGCCTGATCGACGAAGGCGGCCATCAGGCCGTGATGGTCGACCGTGCTCAGGCGTTCTCCGGTCAGATCCATCTCGAAGGCCCGGACCAGACCGGTGCCCCAGAAGCGGATGCGGAAGTCGAGCGGGTCCATGAGCACGTCGACAACCATGGTGCCCTGGATCAGGTTCGGCGGCACCCGCATCAGGTCGATGTCGCTCCAGCGCGGCCCGACGGGCGAGCGCCGGGCCTGGCGGAGCGAGTCCCAATAGGCCACCGGCTGGCCGAGACCGTGTGATTCCAGGATGGCCTCGGAGGCGGGAAGCGACTCCAGGACCTTCACGTCGAACTTGGGCGGCAACACGTTCACGGCCAAACCTCCGCTGCTTATGCAGAAAGATTTAGCCGAAAGTTATAATATTGTCACGAAAATTATGTCTTTTTGGATAATCTCGGTATGGCGTGGGGCCGATGGTCCGTCAATCGCGCCCGGCGATCTCGAACAGCGGTCCGAACTCACGGGTGCCCGCGTAGACGGCCGGCAACGGGCGGCCGTCGGCGAGGCCGAGCCACAACCGGAGCATGTGACGGCGGCGCTCGGGGTCGTCGAAATCCTCGAAACTGTCGCGGGCGTGGAAGATCGTGAAGTTGCTGGCGATCTGGATGTCGCCGGGCTCCAGTTCGAAGGCGATGTTGATGTCGGGGCTGTCGCAAAGGGCGTCGACCAGGTCGAGGGCGCGGGTCTGTGCCTCGGTCAGACGCGGCACGTCCTCGAACCGCTGGGCGAAACCGATGTAGGGGCGCTTGTAAAGCGCGTTCAGGCGGTCCGCGTGCCAGACGTAGATGGGCACCGACTGGACCGGCGGATGGCCGGGCAGTTGCTGGCCGCGGGCGTCGAAATGGAACGGCGCCTGCAGTTCGGCGGCGAGGCCGGGCTCGCGCTTCAAGACCTCGTTGAACACCGTCACCGCGCTGGCCATGCGGCTGGCGCCGCCGGATTTCGCCGGCCGCCGGCAGAGCAGCATGACCAGGTCGCCGCCGTCGTTGTGGAAGGCCTGCTCGGCGTTGGTCTGGTAGATCCTGAGGTTGGGATCGGCCTCCACCTTGCCGCCGGTGTCGCGGACGTGATGCAGCACTTCGCGGGCCGCGTCCTGGGGTTGCGGCAGGCCGACGTGGCGGCCCATGCCCCAGAGCGCCAGCGCCGCCTCGTCCTCGCTCATCGCTTCAACGGGCACCCCCTTGATCAGGCAGAGCCCGGCGCCGTGGTCGACGGCCCGGACGATGGCGGCGAGGCGCGCCGACAGCTTGGGTAGCGGGAAATCGTCGCGCTCGACCTCGCGAAGCGGCTTCGCCGTCGCCGCGGCGTGGGCGACGGCGGCCAGCAGTTCGTCGGTCTCGGCCGCGTCGAGCCGGTGGATCCAGTCGTCGCGGGCGGCCAAGTCCGGCCCGTACCAGGCGGCCGGGTCGTCGACGGGCTGAAGTCTCAATTCGGGCACGCGCTCCCCCCGCTGTTGCTCACGCCGGCAGAGGTTAGCATTCCCGAATTCGGCTGTCAGGCCCGCTTTCCCCGCCATTGGCGGCGTGCTAGGACTGGCCGCATGCGTTGCATGCGGGGAGGACATTGATGACCAACGAAATCACCCTCGAGATCACCGACCGGCGGCCCTTCGCCGACGGCCAGGCCTTCGGCGAGGCCGGCGCCTACGAGCGGCTGACCGGCCGGGCGCACTTCGCCGTCGATCCGGCGGCGCCGGCCCAGGCCGGCATCTGCGATCTCGACAAGGCGCCGGTCAACGCGGACGGCCTGGTCGAGTTCTCGGCCGACATCTACCTGTTCCGCCCCGCCGACCCGGCCCGCGCCAACCGCCGGGTGTTCTACGACTGGGGCAACCGCGCCAACCTGCGCGCCATCCAGTTCTTCAACGACGCGCCGGCCTCGAACGCGCCGTTGAGCGCCGCCGACGCCGGCAACGGCTTCCTGTTCCGGCGCGGTTACACGGTCGCCTGCTGTGCGTGGCAGGGCGACATCCTGCCGGGCAGCGGCCGGCTGCTGCTCGACCTGCCCGTCGCCACCGACGGCGGCGCGCCGCTCACCGGCCCGGTCCGCACCGAATTCATCGTCACCGAACCGGGCACCCGCACCCTACCCTTGAGCGGCCGCGCCTCGACGCGCTCGCACCCGACGGTTTCCATGAACACGAGCCAGGCGACGCTGACCTGGCGGCGCTACGCCGAGGACCCGCGCCAGCCGGTCGCCGCCGAGGCCTGGAGCTTCGCCCGCGAGGAACGTGGCGCCGGCCTCGACGCGCAGGGCATGGAGACCGGGATCATCGCGTCCGACACCCATATCCATCTCCACGACGGTTTCGAACCGGGATGGATCTACGAACTCGTCTACACCGGCCGCGACCCGCTGGTCCTGGGCCTCGGCCACGTCGCCGTCCGCGACTTCGTCTCGTTCCTGAAGCACGCCGACACCGACGCCAATCCGCTCGCCGACATCGGCATCGAGAAGGCTTACGGATGGGGCCGCTCGCAGACCGGCCGGGCGATCCGCGACTTCGTCTATTACGGCTACAACGCCGACGCCGAGGGCCGGCGGGTCTTCGACGGCTTGCTGCCGCACGTCTCGGGCGGCGGCCTGATGTGGATGAACCACCGCTTCGCCAACGTCATCAGCGCCGCCGGCCAGCAGTACGAGGACCACGACAACTACGCCGACCGCTTCCCCTTCGCCTATTCGGAGACCACAGATCACCTGACCGGCAAGACCGACGCCATCCTGAAGCGCCCGGACACCGACCCGCTGATCATCCACTCGCAGACGGCGACCGAATACTGGCAGCGGCGCGGCTCCCTGGTTCACACGGACACCCAGGGCAACGACCTGGCCGTCCCGGACGGCGTGCGCATCTACATCTGGGGCAGCTCGCAGCACTTCGCCAACCCGCTGATGGGCCGGCCGAGCCGCGGCGTCCACGTCCACGACCCGAACGTCGTGCAGACGTCGATGTTCTTCCGCGCCGCCCTCGACAACCTGGACGCCTGGGCCAGCGACGGCGCGGCGCCGCCGCCGAGCCGCCATCCGACCCGCGGCGACGGCACGCTGGTCGATTACGAGGCCTGGTGCGCCGGCTTCCCGGCGATCCCCGGCGCGATGATCCCGCAGGCGCCGAACAATCACCGGCTGCTCGACTTCGGCCCCGACGCCGAGGCCGGCATCCTCAGCAAGGAACCGCCCGACGTGGTCGACCAGGACGGTTATCCGACGCTGGTCCCGGCGACCGACGAGGACGGCATCGACCGGGGCTGCCTGCTGGCCCCGATGGCCGCCGCGCCGCTCGCCACCTACACCGGTTGGGCGATCCGCAAGCGCGGCGTCGGCCATGGCGCCATGTTCACCTTCGACGGCAGCACCATCCCGCTGCCCGAGAGCCCCGAGGAAGCGCGCGCCACCGGCGATCCCCGGACCTCCATCCTCGAACGCTACGGCGACGCCGACGGCTACGTGGCGGCGATCCGGACCGCCGCGGAAGGCTTGGTCGCCGACGGCTACATGCTGGCCGAGGACGTCGAGCGCGCCGTCGACCTGGCCGCCGACTGGGGCCGGCCGCGCCACGACATCCGGACCCTGTAGACGGAGGAGCCGGACATGGCCGGCGGTGACACGGAAGCAACCCTCGACGCGGCCCGCAACCATCATCAGGCGGGCCGCACTGAGGCCGCCGAGGCGGCCTATCGCGCGGTCCTCGAGGACGATCCGGAAAACACCGGGGCGCTGAACGGCCTCGGCCAGGTGCTGCGCGGCCTCGGCCGCCTCGACGAGGCCATGACCTGCTTCAGGCAGGTGGTGATGATCGCTCCCGACCACGTCGAGGCGCAGGCCCACATGGCCGGCACCCTAGCCGATCTGGGCCGCCACGACGCGGCGGTCATGGCCTATGGCCGCGCCATCACCCTGGCTCCGGACATCGCCTTCCTGCACGCCGCCATCGGCGTCGTCCAACGCCAGGCCGGCGACCTCGCGGGCGCGGTCGAGAGCTACCTGCGGGCCGAGCACCTGGACCCGGACGACCCGACGCCGGCCTTCAACCGGGGCCTCGCCCTGGAGGAGCTGGCGCGGCCCGACGAGGCGCTCGCGGCCTACGGCCGGGCCGCCGAGATCGACCCGGCGTTGTTCGAGGCGGAGGTCAACCAGGGCCGCCTATTGCAGGAGCTCGAGCGCGCCGGCGGGGCCGTACCGCACTACCGCAGGGCCCTCGAGATCCGGCCCGACCACGCCGAGACTTGGAGCAGCCTCGGCGTCGCCCTCGACGCCGACGGCGCGGCGGCCGAAGCGCTCGCCTGCTACCGCCGCGCCATCGATATCGACCCCGACCTCGCCGTCGCCCATTACAACCTCGGAATCGCGCTCCGCGAACAGGGCGACGTCGACGACGCCATCGAAAGCTACCGCCGCGCCCTCGACCTCGACCCGGATGACGTCCGGACCCACTTCAACCTCGGCCGCGCCCGGCAGGACCAGGGGGACGAAGCCGGCGCGGCCGACAGCTACCAGGCGGCGCTGGAGCGCAACGGCGGCATGGCTGAGGCGCGCACAAACCTCGGCGCCATGCTGATGGAACACGGCGAGTTGACGGGCGCCATCGAGCTGTTCCGCGACGCCCCGGACCTGACCGGTTCCGACCACGTGAACACGGCCTGGAACCTCGGCATCGCGCTGCTTCTGTCGGGGAACCTGGCCGAGGGATGGGACTGGTACGAATGGCGGTTCCTGAAGAACGGCGGCGCGCCGCCGGCTTACGACGTGCCGCGCTGGGACCTCGACGCCGACCCGGCGGCGCGGGTCCTGATCCACGCCGAGCAGGGTTACGGCGACGCCTTGCAGTTCAGCCGTTACGTGCCCATGGTCGCGGCGCGGGCGGCCCAAGTGATCTTCGAGGTTCACCCGAACCTGCGCAAACTGCTCGAGGGGTTCGGCGGCGCCGAGACCTTCAGCGTCGGCGACCCCATTCCCGAGTTCGACCACTACATTCCGCTGCTCAGCCTCCCCGGCGTGTTCGGCACGACCATCGAGACCATTCCCCGCTCCGCCGCCTACCTGAACGCCGAGCCCGCCAGGGTGGCGCACTGGCGCGGCCGGCTGGCCGGCGAAGGCCGCGCCGTCGGCATCGCCTGGCGCGGCAACCCGGACAACCCCAACGACCGCCGCCGGTCCGTCGACCCGGGCCTGCTGGGCCGCCTCCTGAACATCGGCGGGTGCCGGTTCTTCAGTCTCCAGAAGGTGCCGGCGGATGGCGATTGGGAAATCCTGGAAGGCCAGGGGCCGATCACCGATCTCGGCCCCGACCTCGGCGATTTCGCGGAGACCGCGGCGGTCATCGAGGCGCTCGACCTCGTGATCACCGTCGATACGGCGACCGCGCACCTGACCGGCGCCCTGGGTGCGCCGGGGTGGCTGATGCTGCCCTACGTGCCCGACTGGCGCTGGATGATGGACCGCGAGGACAGCCCCTGGTATCCGAGCATCCGGCTGTTCCGCCAACCCGAACCGGCCGACTGGCCGGCGGTGGTCGAGCGGATCGCTCAGGAACTGGGAGGCTGAGCGGCGGCCGCCTGGCCGATGCCGCCGCGCAGCGCGCCGGCCCGGACGTCGCCCCAGAGCACCGCGTGATCGTCCGGAAGCGCCCGGCTGTTGGGCACCGAAAGCCACAGCCGGTGCAGGTTGGGAGGATAACCATGCGCCGGGGCCCGCTGGGCGCGTCTTGGAACGCCGTGCGGGCGTGATAGACCGCGTGGTTGTTGAGGAACTGAATGTCCCCTGACGCCAGCGTCATCTCCATAGCGACCTCGTCGGCAACCGCCGCCAGGAGATCGAGGGCCTCCCATTGCGCCGCCGTGAGGCGCGGCACGCCGGGCATTTCCTGGGCCGCCTCGATGTAGGTGCGCGAGTAATGGCTGGTCAGCTTGCCGTCGCGGACGCCGAACACCGGCAAGTCGTAGACCATGGCCTCGCCGCCGACCTCCTCGCCCAACCGGGAGCGCGGATAGGGCGCGTAGAGCAAATCCAGCAGGTCGGGCCGGCGCTCGGCGATGACGTTGTGGATAGTGGCGACGCTGGCGATCCGGTTGACGCCGCCGCTGGCCGCCGGATGCACGCACAGCAGGCCGACCACGTCGCAGCGGTCCGTGTGGTAGCGCAAGGCGCCGTTGGAGAACGTGCGCGCCTTCGACGACGTGAAGGCGCCACCGTCGCGGGCCGTCATCTGGTGGCCGTAGCGGGCGTCCGTATCCTCCGAAGCGTCGGTGATGTCGCGCATCAACTGGCCCTGGAAATCCTGATAGACCGGCCGGCCGAGATGCAGCCCGATGCCCCACCACAGGCGCCGCCGGTCGGCCTCGCCGTAGCGCTCGATCGGCAGGCCGGACAGGCGGGCCAAGCCCGATCCGTCTTCGAGCTCGGCGGAAATGGCGGCGAGCTTCGGCCGCAGCGCCGGCACCCGGAAATCCGCCAGCCGGATGTCCAGCCAGGACACCGAACGCCGATCGAGATCGGCCAGGGCCTCGTCGAGGCCGGCGATCTCGTCGTCGTCGAGGCGGAACCGCCAGCGGTCGTCGGCGCCGAGCGCGTCGCCGCGCCAGACGGCGGCGCCCTCGAATATCGGACGCGTAGCGCTTCGCCGGGGCATCGGCCTAGTGCTCCTCCTGGGCCCGGACCATCGCCCGGTTGATGGCGCCGATCACCTGGGCCACGTCCAAGGGCTTGGTCAGGTAGTCCTCGAAACCGGCGGCGCGGCCGCGTTCGATGTTCTCCGGCATGGCGTCGGCGCTGAGCGCGATGACGGGAATGGCGTTGGTCGCCGGGTCCGCCTTGAGCCGGCGCAGGGCCTCGTAGCCGTCGATTCCCGGCAACCGGATGTCCATGAGGATGACGTTCGGCATCCGGCTGGCGGCGAGATCGAGCCCGATCTCGGCGGTCGTCGCCGGAATCAGGTCGAGGCCATCGAGATGGTCGAAAATCAGTTTCACAAGCTGCATGTTGGCCAGATTGTCCTCGACGTAAAGGACGCTGCCCCGCAATCCATGAGCGAGACCGGGGTCCGCAGCGTCGGCGCCGGCCGCGTCCTCCGTTTCCGCGGCGATGTCGCGGGCCAGGGGCAGGTCGATCCAAAAGGTGCTGCCGGCGCCGGGCTCGCTGGTGAAGCCGATGCCGCCGCCCATCTGCTCGGCGAGCCGCTGCGACAGGGTCAGGCCGATGCCGGTGCCCTCGATCTCGGAGGACTCGCGGCCCAGCCGCGAGAACGGCTCGAACACGTCGTCCCAATACTCGCGCGAAATGCCAATGCCCGTATCCGCGACCGACAACCGCAGCATGCCCATGGCCGTGAGCTTGCGACTCACCGACACGTGGCCGCCCGCGCGGTTGTATTTGATCGCGTTGGACAGCAGGTTGAGAATGATCTGGCGGAGCGCGGTGCGGTCGACGAGCACCTCCAACGGATCGGTTTCGATGTCGCGGACGATGTCGACGGAGATCCGGTTTTCCTCCGCCGTCGAGTGCACCATGTCGCGGCATTCATCGAGCAGTCCGCCGAGCGCCATGCGCTCGAAATCGAACTCCAGGTTGCCGGCCTCGATCTTCGCCAGATCAAGCACCTGGTCGATCAATTCGAGCAGGTGCTGGCCGCCGCGGAGGATCTGCTCGACGCTGTTCTCCTGGCGGTCGGTCAACGGCGTTTTGGTGTCCAGTTGCATGATCTGGGCGAAGCCGAGGATCGAGTTCAAGGGCGTGCGGAGCTCGTGGCTCATGGAGGAGAGGAACTCCGATTTCGCCCGGTTCGCCATGTCGGCGCTCTCCATCGCGGCCTTCAATTGATCCTGCTGACGGCGGATCTCGGTGATCTCGTGATGCCAGACGACCCGCGCCTGTTCGCCCTCGAATTCGATGTTCTGGGAATTCAGGAGGACCCAGAACTCGCCGCCGTCGACGCGCTTGCGCCGGACCTCGTAGTTGGTCAGGTCGAGCCCGGTGGCGAGGATTTCCTGGGTCCGGTTGAACTCGTCGAGGTCGGGCCAGCTGTCCTGCATTTCCATGGCGACGATCTGCGCCGGGTTCTCGGCGCCGAACAACTCGGCCATCCGCGAGTTGGCGAACAGGCGGCGCTGCATGTGCGCGGACACCACCGAGATGCCGATCGGGCTGTCTTCGAGAATCTCGCGTAACTTGGCTTCGTTCTCGCGAACCGCGTTCTCGGCGTTGACCCGGTCGGTGATGTCGGTGATCCAGATGATCAGCGCCCGTTCGCCCTCGAATTCTATCATCCGGGAATTCAGCAGCGTCGCGAAGACGGTGCCGTCGAACCGGCGCCTGAGGGTCTCGAAATTGTGCAATTCGCCGCCGGCTTCGATGATCTCGCGGGAACGCGCGAACGCCGCCTTGTCGACCCAGCTCTCGATGATCTCCGTTTCCAGCAGGTGTTCGGGCGAGGACGCGCCGAACATATCGACCGCCGCGCGGTTGACGAAAATCCGCTTGCCGGATTTCGGCGACGACACGATGAAGGCGAGCGGGCTGGTTTCCAGAATGGCGCGCAGCCGTTCCTCGCTCTGGCGGGTCGCCTGTTCGGCCTTCAGCCGCTCGGTGAGGTCGATCATCCAGTAGACCCGCGCCGGCTCGCCGCCGAACTCGATCTCGCGGGAACTCATGGCCGCGGGGAACACCTCGCCGTCGAGCCGCTTTCGCCATGCCTCGGCATTGACCAGGTCCTCGCCCCCGTCGATCTGCCGGCTCAGCCGGGCCATGTCCTCGGGGTCGCCCCAACTGTCCTCGAGCGCGCCGGAGAGCAGAGCCTCCGCCGAACCGGCGTGCATCATCTCCACGTAGGCCCGGTTCACGAACTGCCGCTTGCCGGTCTTCTCGGAAACCACGGAAAAGGCGATGGGGCTGTCCTCGAGGATCTCGCGGAAGCGCAGTTCGCTCTCGCGCAGGATCCGCTCGGTCTCGCGCCGCGCCGTGATGTCCATGATCCAGTACATGCGCGCCGGGGTGCCGGCGAAATCGACGTCGCGGAAATTCATCAAGGCCCAGAACTCGCTGCCGTCGAGGCGCCGGCGCCGGCTTTCGAAGTCGACGACCTGCTCGGCCCGCTCCAACAGCCGCATCATGGGGTCGCGGTCGACGGCGTCGGCCCAGGCATCCCGGGCCTTGCCGCCGATGAGTTCGTCGGGCGCCGCCGCCATCATGTCGGAGAAGGCCTTGTTGACGAACAGCCGCACGTTGGTCTCCTTGCTGACCACGCTGACGCCGATGGGACTGGCCTCGAGGAGGTTGCGCAGGCGCTGCTCGCTGTCGCGGAGCGCCTCTTCCTGGCGAACCAGGTCGGTGACCACGGTGCCGACCCCGCGGTAGCCCGCGTAGGTACCGTCGGTGTCGAACACCGGCTTGCCGCTGATCGAGATGATCAGGTCGCGGCCGTCGCCGCGGCGCCATTCGACGCGGACGTCCGAGAAGGTCTCACGGCCCTCCACCGCAGCCTCGACGCGGGCCGCGTATTCCTTGTTCCGCTCGCTGTCCGGCTGCCCGTGGGCGGTCCAAATCTCGGCGCGGGTCAGGCCCAGCACTTCGGCCCGGCGCACCCCCGTGACCTGGCGATAGCGGTCCGATATGAAGGTGAACCGGTCGTCGGCGCCGGTCTCCCAGAAATAGTCCGAGGCGACGTCGGCGAAGTCGCGGAGGCGGGCCTCGGACACCCTGAGGTCGTCGATGACCTCGTGAAACTGCCAGAACCTCCCGGCGTCGGGATCGCCGTCGCGGACCAACCAGGTCCTGACGATGATCCAGCGGCCATCGCTGTGCTCGACCGTGCCGGGCCCCGCGGCGGCCATGCCGGCCAGGTTTTGCGACAGGTCCTCGGCGAGGAACCCGTCGAGGCGGGCGAGCAACGCGTCGGCGTCGTCTGGGATGTCGCCGTCGGACAGTCCCCACATGTCCCGAAACATCCGGTTGACGAACGCCACGCGGCCGGCGCCGTCGACCAGGAGCATGCCGCCGGGCGCGGTCTCGAGACTGGCCCGCAGCAATTCGTCGGTCGGGGTGTCGTGGCCGGAAATGGCGTGCGCCCTCATTCAATGGAATGTCGGCATGATAGCCTCAAGATGGAAAACGCGCCATTTTCCGGCGGCCCGGCGCCTAGGTCTCAGTGGGCAGCACACGCTGGTTGGTGGCCCGGAGCTTGTGCGCCAGTTCGATGAACAAGCTGAGATAGAGGCGGCCGGCGAAGGCCGGGTCGGCGTCGATCATCGCATCGACCTCGGCGCGCGGCACCACGAACAGCTCGACGTCGCCGTCGGCGATCAGGGTCGCGCTGGCGCCGCCGCCATCCAGGAAGGACAACTCGCTGACCGCGTTGCCCGGCCCGAGCGGTCCGGTGAACTCGGCCAGCATGTTCTTCCGATAGGATCGTCCGACCCGCAGGTTGCCGGCCTTGAGGATGCGCAATTCGTCGACCTTGTCGCCTTCATTGACGATGACGCTGCCGTTCGCGTATCGCCGCGTATCGCCGCGGCCCTCGATATCCTCGAGGTCGGCGTCGGTCAATTTCGACAGGCAGGCCTGGTGCGGCATCGGCGCTCAACTCCCAAACGATGAGCGAGCTTACTTTAAATTTGGCCCCGGCGACAACGTCTTAACTGTCCTTTAACGGCCTTTTGGCAGCGTGGCGCACCCCGCCGGGCGCGCCCGCACGGTCCCACAGAGTGGCATTTCCCACCGTCACAATGGGGTATAATGGGAGCGATTCGGGGCTGTTCGACGGAGAGGCTCGAAGGGTGAAAATCGCGGTCAAGATCCTGGCCTTGCTGATCGTCGTGGCGGGCGCCGCCGGCGGCGGCGCGTTGTTGTTCGCGCCCGACGACACGCTTCGGGGCCTGCCCGGCGGCCAAGGCGCGGCGCTGGTTCGGACCAAGCACACCATCCGCACGGGGCTCGGACACTGGTACGAGGACACCGTCGATGGCGTGCGTGGCCTCTGGTTCAGCGTCGCCGGCGGCGAGCTGCTCGGCCCCGGCGGCGGCCACGTCGTCGAGATTCCCCGCGAGATGCGCCAGCGCTTCGGCAAGCCCTTGGCCTCCGGATCCGAGAACCAGGCCGCCGCCCCGGCGCCGAAGGCCGAGATGAAGCCGGCGCCGGAACCCGGGCCGGCGATGGCGAAATCCAAAGCATCGGCGGACCCCGCCCCGGAGGTGGCGCCCATGCAGGCGGACGCGACGGCCGCCGAGGCGCCGCCTAAGGCGCCCGCGGCGGCGGTCCAACCCGAACCGAAGCCCGAACCCGTAGCCGAGGCGAAGCCGGAAACGACGCCGGCGAAACCCGAGCCGAAGCCGGCCGAGGCCGCCATGGCGAAGGCCGCGCCGGCGCCGATGAAGAAACTGGCGCCCGAGGAGGCGATGCCGAAGACGCCGCCGGCGGCGCCCAAGGTGGCCGCCGCGCCGCCCACCGATCCGCCCCCCGCCGCGGCGCCGAAACCCGCGCCGAAACCGGTGGCGGCGAAGCCGAAACCGGCGCCGAAGCCCGCCGCCGAGAAGACCGCCGCCCCGCCGGCGGCGCCGGTCGAGAAGGTCGAGGCGAAGCCGGTGCCGCAAGCCGCCCCGTCCGCCCCGGCGCCGAAACCGGCGGCACCCGCGCCGAAGCCGGCCGCGAAGGCCGCGCCGGACCCGGCGCCGGAGACCGCCCGCCTCGGCAACGGCGACACCGAGCACAAGCGCGGCCTGCTCTACTACAAGGGCAACACGGTGCCGAAGGACTACCGCAAGGCCGGCGAATGGTTCGCCAAGGCGGCGGCGCTGGGCCACGCGGGCGCCCAGTACAACCTCGGCATCATGGCCTATCTCGGCCAGGGCATGGAGCAGAGCTTCGCCGAGGCGGCCAAGTGGTTCCGCAAGGCCGGATCGCAGAACCACACGGCCGCCCAGTACAATCTCGGGTTCCTGTATTTCCAGGGCAAAGGCGTCGCCAAGGACAACCAGGAGGCCTACCACTGGATGGATCAGGCGGCCAAGCTGGGCGACGAGAAGGCCAAGAAGGCGCTCGAGATCATCCGCGCCGAACTGCCCGACGATATCTTCAAGAAGAACTGACCGCGGCGGCGATTATTGCCGAAACGATACTTTATCTTGCGGGCGAATCGCCCGTTTAATACTATATTTACCCAATAACGTTATTCCCCAGGGAGACATAAGGCCCATCGGGCCACGTTTGACGGGGAATACATAATGACGTTCAAGTATATGGCCGCGATCGCGGTCTCTGGGATACTGGCCGTCGCCGCGCCGTTCGCGATGGGCGTTCAGCCGAGCCACGCGTTGGAACTTGCCGGCGCCGATGAAGGCGACAAGGCGACCAAGGACCAACTGCGCCGCGCCGGCCAGGAAATGGTGCCGGCGGAGAATCTGAAGAAAGCGGAACCCAAGTCGGAGCCCTCCTTCCAGCCGGTCAGCCAGCCGGCGCCCGCGAAGCAGGAGCAGCCGGCCATGGAAGCCAAGCCGGCGATGGAACAGAAACCGGCCGAGCCCGAGAAGATGGCGAAGCCCGGCGAGAAGATGATGGCCAAGGGCGCCGAGATCGCCGGGCCGTACCTCCGCGCCGACGTCGGCTACGGCATCACCATGAACCCGGACGGCGCGAACACAGCCGGCGCCTTCACCAACGAGGACGTCGGCAATCTCGGCGTCTTCGGCGGCGGCGTCGGATACCGTTTCAATGAAAACCTGCGCGCCGACCTGACCTTCAGCTACCGGCCCGACGCCGACGTCGACGCGACGACGTCGGGCGGCACCAACATCGCCTCCGAGGTCGACGGCATGACGATCATGATCAACGCCTACGCCGATTTGGGCGAGTTCTCCGGCTTCACCCCCTACGTCGGCGCCGGCATCGGCTACGCCCGGCTCGAGACCGCCGACCAGACCGGCACCGTGGTCAACGGCGGAGTCTCCAGCAACTTCGCCTGGGCGGTCATGCTCGGAACCGCCATCGACGTCGGCATGGGCGACGCCACCCGGGCCGACCTCGGCTACCGGTTCATCAATCTCGGCGAGTTCGAGCAGGAAAGCTCGACCACCTACGACGACCTGATGGTCCACGAACTCAGGGCTGGCCTGCGCCACAGCTTCTAGGTTTATTCGCCCCAGACCAGATCGCGCTTCACGGCGCCCACAGGGCCGGCCGGCGCCACGGTTTCGGCACGCTCAGCTTGCCGGCCAGCCTGGGGGCGCCGTCTCGCAGGCTGATGGATTGCCACGCCGTCCGCCAAGCCGGCGGCAGATCGTAAGGCGGCGCGATGTCGTCGTCGGGCGCGAAGCCGTGGCGGCCGTAATAAGCGGGGTCGCCAAGGACTTGAACCCGTGTGACCCCCTCGCCTTTCAGGCGCCTTAACCCTTCGCCGATGAGCGCACCGCCGAGGCCCTGGCGTTGAACCTCGGGGCGAACGGCGAGCGGCGCCAGCATGCCGACCTTCTCCCGGCGTCCTGCGAGACCGCAAACCGTGAAGGCGATATGCCCGAGGAGAGCCGCGCCGCGGACCGCGACGAACGAGAACACGCCGTCGGCCTCGGCCAGCAGTTCGCGCAACAGCGCGATCAGGTCCTCGTCGGGAAACGCCGCGCCGTACAAGTCCTCGAGGGCGTCCCGGTCGGCCGGCCGGCTTTCGCGGATTTCAACACCGTCCATCATGTCGGGGTCATATCCGAACGCCGGAACCGACGCCAGATGTATCTCACTGGGGGCCGCGCCCTGGCCCGGTCACGGCGCCACACATTCCGGTTACGTCGGTTCTCGGCTATAGGCGGCACCGCCGCCATCCGGTATGGTTGCCGCCGAGACCAGCAAGAACAGCGAAGGCGGGAACGATCTCATGAAGATAACGCGGCGCGGCGTCCACTTGAGCGCCGGTCTGGTGTTGTTGACCTACGTCACCTGCCACCTGCTCAACCATTCCCTCGGCGTCGTCTCCATCGAGTTCATGGAGCGCGCCCGGCGCGTCTTCATCGATCCGTGGACGACGGTCCCGGGCACGGCGCTGCTGACCGCCGCCATCCTCACACACCTGGGCAGCGCGCTTTGGGTCACCTACGCCCGGCGCAGCCTGAAGATGCCGGCTTGGCAATGGACACAGCTGGCACTCGGGCTCTGCATTCCGGCGCTGCTGATCGAACACGCCATGGCCACCGGCGGCGCCGCCATGCGCTTCGGCACCAACCCCACCTACGCCTTCGTGCTGGCCGAGTTCTGGGTGTTCACGCCCTGGAAGGGCTGGATGCAGGCGGCGCTGCTGATCACCGTCTGGGGGCACGCCTGCTTCGGCCTGCACCACTGGCTCAAGTTCCGGGACTGGTACCAGCCCTGGCAGCCGCTCTGGTACGCCTTCGCGCTGCTGGTGCCGGCCGCCGCACTCCTGGGTTACGTCTCCGCCGGCCTCGAGGTCAGCCGCATGGCCGCCGACCCGGCCTGGATCACGCAGATGATCCGCGACCTCAGGTACCCGGGCGATTCCATGAACCGCTACGTGGAAATGAGTACGATGATCTGGCTCGGCGTCTACGGCGGCCTGATCGCGCTGACCTTCGCCGGGCGCTACGTCCGCATCGCCGCCGAGCGCAAGCGCCAGGGCATCCGGGTCCAGTACCCGAGCGGGCGGCGCGTCCTGGTGCCGTCCGGCGGCACGGTGCTCGAGACCAGCCGCGCCGGCGGCATCCCTCACGCCTCGGTGTGCGGTGGCCGCGGCCGCTGCTCGACCTGCCGGATCCTGGTGCTGGCCGCCGCCGACGACGCCGTCAATCCGCCGGGCGACGCCGAGAACAAGGTGCTGACCCGGCTCAACCTGCCCAACAACGTTCGCCTCGCCTGCCAGGTCCGGCCGACCGCCGACATCACCGTGGAGCCGCTGCTGCCGCCCGACGTCTCGGTCAAGGACGCCATGCAGCCGGGCAAGTTCCTGCACGGCCGCGAGGTCGAGGTGGCGGTCATGTTCGCGGATCTCCGCGGCTTCACCAAGCTCTCGGAGACCCGCCTTCCGTTCGACGTGGTGTTCATGCTGAACCGCTACTTCAAGTCCATGGGCACGGCGATCACCGACGCCGGCGGCCAGGTCGACAAGTTCATCGGCGACGGCATCATGGCCTTGTTCGGCGTCGACGGCGACCCCGATCACGCGGCCCGCGCCGCCATCGAGGCGGCCCGCCGCATGGCCGACGAGCTCAACGTCATGAACGAGGTCCTGAAGAACGACCTCGCCGAACCGCTCAAGCTCGGCATCGGCATTCACATGGGCCCGGCGATCGTCGGCACCATGGGCTACGGCGACGCCGCCGGGGTGACCGCCATCGGCGACACGGTCAACACGGCGAGCCGGTTGGAGAGCCTGACCAAGGATGCCGGGTGTCAGCTGATCATCAGTGACGCGGTGACCGACCGGGCGCGCTGCGATCTGTCAGGGTTCCCGTCGACCATGGTCAAGGTGCGCGGCCGCCAGGACGAACTCTGCGTGCGTCATATCCCCCTGGGCACCGACCTGCCGGACTGCGTCATCGTCGATCCGGATTGATCGGCGACGAACCGCCCAACGCGGTCAGTACTTGCCGCTCTTGCCGGCGGCGACCGCTGCTTTCAGGTCGTCGTATTCGGGGCAGCCGAAGAAGCAGGCGTCGTCGAGGCGGCCCAGGGTGGCCCGGGCCTTGTCGATCTGGCCGAGCTCCAGGTAGAGGTGCCCGAGGTAGTTGAGCGCCGGCCGGAACTCCTTATCGATGCTGAGCGCCTTGTCATAGTACTTGAAGGCGTCGTCGATCTTGCCGAGCTGGCGCGACACGTAGCCGAGCAGGCTCCACGATTCGACGTGCGTCGGCAGCTTCTCCACCGCCGCCTTGAGGCGCGCCTCGGCGGTGGCGAAATCCTTGCCCTCCGACGCCGCCATGCCTTCCTTGAACTCGGGGATCATCGGACCCGTCCCGGCGCTGCTCATCGCCTGGGCACCGGCGGCCGAGAGTGTCCAAACAAAAAATCCGGCGATTATCGCCTTGCCTAAATTCACGTACCGTCTCCTGCTATTGCGGTATCAACGGTAGAGATAGAGATTTCTCGTCAGCGGTCAATATGCGCAAGAACGCGATCAGGTTCAATTTTTCCTGAGCGGAAAGTGATAATGGTCTGATCTCGGCCGCCAGCGTCGGGCGGCGGACGAACTTCTTGTCGTAATGGTCGACCACGGCCTCGAGACTGTCCAGGGAGCCGTCGTGCATGTAGGGCGCGCGCTTGGAGATATCGCGAAGCGTCGGCGTCTTGAAGGCGTGCCGCAGTTTCGGGTCGGCGCCGTCCAGGCCGCCGCGCCCGGGGTCGGCGCCGGCCACGCCGATATCGTGGAATTCGCCGTCGCTGAAGTTCCAGCCCTTGTGGCACTGGACGCAGCCGGCCTTGCCCACTAACAGCCGGAACCCGGCTTTCTCGGCGGCGCCGATGGCCGTCTCGTCGCCGCCGACCCAGCGGTCGAAGGGGCCGCCGCCGTCGGTCACCGTGCGTTCGAACGCCGCCAGGGCCAGGCTGATCTGGTCGATGGACGGCGGCTCGCCCGGGAAGGCGGCATCGAACAGGGGCCGGTAGCCGGCGACGGCGCGAAGCTCGCCGACCAGGGCATCCAGGTCCTGGTTCATCTCATGGGCATTGGCGATGGGACCGAGCACGAACCCCTCCAGGGTCGCGATCCGCCCGTCCCAGCCGAACCGCCTGCCCCAGGCCAGGTTGAGCAGCGTCGGCGTGTGGCGCGCCAGGGCCTCGCCCGCTTCGCCGAAGCTCCTCGCCAGGCCGTCCTCCCAGCCGAGTTCCGGATTGTGGCAGTGCGCGCAGGAGATGGTGTTGGACCCGGAAAGGCGCGGGTCGAAGAACAGTACCTTGCCAAGCCGCGCCTTGGCGGGACTGTAGGGATTGTAGCCCGGATGCGGCGCCGCGTCCGGGCGGCGGAAGGCTTCCCTGGTCACCGTCGGTTCCGCGGCCGTCGGGGCCGGCGCCCCCGCCACCGCGACCAGCACCCCCAACGAGAACGCCAAAGCTCGGATCATGTCTGCCTGCGCACCCTTTCGCGATGCAGGATATATAGGCCACTTGCGATCACGACGCTAACGCCCGCGATGGTGCCGCCGTCGGGAACGTCGCCCCAGATCAGGAATCCCAATAGGGCGGCCCAAATCACGCCCGAGTACTTGAACGGCGCGACCAGCGCGGCCTCGCCCAACCGGAAGGTCTCGATCATCAGGAAGTGCGCCGAGCCGATGAGGAAGCCGCTGAGCGCGAACATCGCCCAATCGGCGGCCGGCACCGGCGTCCATTCGAACGGCACCGTCGCCAATCCGGCGAGCGTCACACCGAGGGACGTGTAGAACAACAGCGCCACCGAGGTTTCCCGCGCGCTCATGCGGCGCGTCAGGATGTCCCGGAAGGCGCCGGTCAGGCTGGCCGCCAGCGGAAACAGGGCGGCCCACTGAATGGCCGAGCCGCCGGGCCGCATGATGACCAGGATGCCGATGAACCCGGCCGCCACCGCCAGCCAGCGGCGCCAGCCGACGCGCTCGCCCAACAGCGGCGGCGCCAGCGCGGTGATGAACAGCGGCCCGGCGAAGGCGATGGCGATGGCGTCGGTCAGCGGCAGGTAGCGCAGCCCATTGACGAACAGGAAGGTGCCGCAGATGACCAGCCCGGCGCGCAGGAAATGCCCTTTCGGGTTCTGCGGCTTCAGTGCGACCAAGCCGCCGGCGCGCCAGATCAGGATGGCCAGCGGGATGCCGATGAAGATGCCGCGGCAGAACATGATCTGGCCGACGGGATAACCGCCGGTCAGCCATTTCAGCACGGCGTCGTTGGCGGTCAGCACCGCGGATCCCAGCAACATGCACGCAATGGCCTTGCCGGGCGCCGCCGAGGCGCGCCCCATGACATTCGAATCTGACACGGAATGTCACTTTCGTGCCTCAGTTTACCCGTAAAGCATTCCGACGATAAAGACCGCTCCGCAGATACCTGCGATGTCCGCAAGGAGGGCCGCGGCGAGGGCGTGGCGGATGCGGCGGATGCCGACCGCGCCGAAGTAGACGGCGAGAACGTAGAAGGTGGTCTCCGTCGACCCCTGGAAGGTGGAGACCAGATAGCCGACGTAGCTGTCCGGCCCGACCGCCGGGTCCTGGATGATCGAGGCCAGGATGCCGTAGGCGCCGGACCCGGACAACGGCCGCAACAACGCCATCGGCAGCGCCTCCGCCGGCAGCCCGACCAGCTCGGTGACGGCGCCCAGGGGTTGGATCAGCAACTCCATGGCGCCGGACGCCCGGAACATGCCGACGGCGACCAGGATCGCCACCAGGTAAGGGATGATCCGGAGCGCCACGTTGAAGCCGTCCTTGGCGCCCTCGACGAAGGCCTCGTAGACGCGCACGCCCCGGAGCGCGCCGAAGCTCAGCAGCCCGACCATCAGGCCCGGGATGATCCAAGGCGCCACGGCGCGGCCGTAGAGCACGGTCAACGGTACCAGCGCGGCGACGGCGGAGAGCGCCGTCACCGAAACCCAGGGCGGGTAGGCGCCGCCCGCCCCCTCGGGCACCTCGGGCACGTCGGCGAGGCCGTCGGCGGGCGCCGTTTCCGCCGCCTCGCCCGGCGGGACGGCCGGCGCCTTCCAGCGCTTCTCCAGGAACTTCGCCGCGACGATCGCCACGGTGGTCGAGAGGATCGTCGCGAACAGGGTCGTCGGCACGATCCCGGCCGGGTCGGTGGAGCCGGCGGCGGCCCGGAGCGCGATGACGCCGGTCGGCAGCAAGGTGACGGACGACGTGTTGATCGCCAGGAACAGCGCCATGGCGTTGGTCGCGGTGCCCTTCTCGGGGTTCAGGGTCTCGAGCTGCTGCATGGCGCGGATGCCGAAGGGCGTCGCCGCGTTGCCGAGCCCGAGCACGTTCGCCGCCATGTTCAGAATCATCGCGCCCATGGCCGGATGCTCGGCCGGCACGTCGGGGAACAGCCGCACCAAGAGCGGCCTGAGCAGCCGGGCGATGATCACCAGCAGGCCGCCCTGTTCGGCGACCTTCATCAATCCCAGGAACAGGGCCATCACGCCGACCAGGCCGATGGCCAGCGTCACCGACCCGGCGGCGGCATCGATCATGCCGGTGCCGAGCACCGACATGGGCGCCTCCGCGCCGGCGCCCGTCCACGCGATCTGGCGGACCGCGGCGACGCCGAAGGCGATCAGGACGATGGCGAGGAAGACGGCGTTCAAGCGGCGGCTCCATTGCTTCCGGGCGGGTGGGCGCTGCTTCTATGGTGGACCCAGCCGGGGACCAGGGGAAGCGCCGCACACGAAGTTTCAAAAAGCCGTTAGAATCATTGAATGAAGGTGTTCCGGCCATTAACTGGGTGCTAACGTCGAGTTCACGCATTCAAGCGAATCGGGAGCCTCCCAATGCACGTCACCTCGAAAGTTATCAG
>JAPPPF010000288.1 GCA_028817665.1 Magnetovibrio sp.
CCTCGGCAACATCCACGACCGGATCAAGTGCTATCGATGGATCGACCTGGACAGCAGCCGTCAACGGACCCAGAATGACCACCGGGATATCATCGACGCCATCCGCGACGGCGACGGCGCGCGCGCCCAGGCGCTGATGGAGGAACATATCTCGCGCCGCCTCGACGAGATCACCGGCGGCATCAAGGAGGGGTACTCGCGGATCTATCTCCGCGACGGCGACGACGACTGACGAGCGGGAGAACACCATGGCGCAAGAGAAACTGACCGGGTCCTTCGTGGCCCTGATCACGCCCTTCAACGCGGACGGGTCCATCGACTGGCAGGGTTTCCGCGACCTCCTGCAGTTCCAGGCCGAGAACGGGACGCGCGCCGTGCTGATCATGGGCTCCACCGGCGAGGTCTCGATGCTGTCGCCGGACGAGCGCCGCCGGATCATCTCGGAGACCGTGAAGATGAAGACCGGCGCCATGAAGCTGTTCTACGGCTGCACCGGCAACAACACGCAAACCACCATCGAGTACCTGCAATACGCCGAGAAAGAGGGCGCCGACGGCGCCATCCTGGCGGCGCCCGCCTACATCTGCGGCGCCGAGGCCGACATCGAGGCCTTCTTCCTGGCCTGCGCCGACAGCGTCGACATGGACCTCGGCATTTACAACAACCCGCCCCGGGTGAAGACCGACCTCGGCCACGAGGCCTTGCTCAGGTTGTTCGCCCATCCCAACTACGTGGTCCACAAGGAATCCACCGGCCGCGTCGGCCAGGTCGGCCAGGTCCTGGCGGCCAAGCCGGACGCCGCGGTCATGTGCTGCGATTCGCCGAACCTCGGGCTCGTCGTGCCGACCATGGCGCTGGGCGGCCACGGCACCGCCAACATGACCGGCAACATCGCGCCCCGGGAACTGGCGGCGATCTCCGAGCCTTGGCACGAGGGCGGTTCGGCGGACGCCTTCCGCGAGGCGTATCTCACCAACCTGCCACTGTTGCACTACACCTATTCGGCCATCAATCCGGTCGCCGTGAAGTCGTTGATGGCGGCCGTCGGCTTGCCGGCGGGGCCGCTCCGCGAACCGCTGCGCGCGCTCGAGGGCGAGGCGCTCGACCGCGGCCTCGACGTGATCCGCAACCTCGGCCTCGACCGGCAATACGGGTTCTCCATGCAGGGTCGAATCCGCCATGTCGCCTGACGCCCTGTCGCCGACCGTCAAGGCGCGGGGCGGCAAGAACGTCTACGGCGCCGCCGTCGGCATCCTGATGCTGCAGTCGCGGTTTCCGCGCATCCCGGGCGATGTCGGCAACGCCGCCACCTGGCCGTTTCCCGTCCTCTACAAGGTGGTCGCCGAGGCCAGCCCGGAGCGGGTGGTCCGCCAGAACGCCGAGGGCCTCGCCGACGCCTTCATGGCGGCGGCCCGCGAGCTGGTCGCCATGGGCGCCGACGGGATCACCACCAACTGCGGCTTCCTGTCCCTGTTCCAGGCCGAACTGGCGGAGGCGGCCGGCGTTCCGGTGGCGGCCTCGGCGTTGATGCAGGTGCCCTGGGTCCAATCCCTGCTGCCGGCCGGCCGCCGCGTCGGCGTGTTGACGATCTCCCAGTCGACGCTGTCGGATGCGCATCTGTCCGCCGCGGGCGTGCCCGCCGGCACGCCGGTGGGTGGCACCGAGGGCGGCCGCGAGTTCAGCCGCGCCATCCTCGGCGCCGAGATGGAGCTCGCCGTCGAGATGGCGCGCGCCGCCCGGGTTGAGGCCGGCCACCGGCTCGTGGCCGAACCCCCCGACGTCGGCGCCATCGTGCTCGAATGCACCAACATGTCGCCCTATTCGGCCGCCCTGGCCGACGACCTCGGATTGCCGGTCTACGACTTCTACAGTTTCCTGACCTGGTTCCAGGCGGGCCTCCGGCCGCGCCGGTTCTGATGGCGAGGGCCGACGCCCCGGCGGCGCAGCAAATCTTCTTCGGCGCCGCCCTGTTCCTCAGTTCCGCCGGCGGCCTCGTCATCGAGATCGTCGCCGGCCGGCTGATCGCGCCCTACGTGGGGATGTCGCTCTACACCTGGACGGCGATCATCGCCGTGGTTCTCGCCGGGCTCTCGGTCGGGCATTGGATCGGCGGCCGTCTCGCCGGCGTGCACGTCGGCGCCGCCGAGGGCGCGCGGCGTTCGGCCCTGGCGCTCGCCCTGGCGGCGGTTTCCGCGCTCGCCTCGCTGGTGCTGCTCCGGGCCCTGTCGGGGCCGTTGCTGACCAGCGGCCTGGGGCCGGTGCCGGCGATCGTGGTGTTGACCAGCGCGCTGTTCTTCCTGCCCAGCCTGTTCGTCGGCGTCGTCGCGCCGATCCTCACCAAGCTCGCCGTCGACGCGCGCCCCGACGCGCCCGGGCCGGTGATCGGCCGCATGTACGCGCTCGGCACGCTCGGCAGTATCGCCGGCACGCTCGCCGCCGGCTACGTGATGATCTCCTGGGTCGGGTCGGCCGGGACCGTATTCATCGTCGTCGCCGTCTACGCCGGCCTCGCCGTCGCCTTCGGCGCCCTGTCGCGCCGCCGCTCCGCCGGCATCGGCCTGATATTGCTGGTCGCCGCGGGGGGCGCCTTCGGGATCTGGGGACAGACCGTGAAGGCCTTCCAGTCGCCTTGCGAGGTGGAGAGCGATTACTTCTGCATCCGGGTCGACGACTTCACCGCCGAGAGCGGCCGCGCCAGCGCCCTGATGGCCCTCGACCACCTGGTGCATTCGATCAACGACCGCGACGACCCGGGCATCCTCTACAGCCCCTACATCCACCTGGTCGACGAATTGGCGCGGCGGCGCTTCACCGACGCGGCACCCTTCGGCGCCTATTTCATCGGTGGCGGCGGGTATTCGCTGCCGCGCGCCTGGTCCCGGGATTTTCCCCGGGCGCGGCTTTTGGTCGCCGAGATCGATCCGGCGGTGACCGACGTGGCGCGCCGCATGCTGTGGCTCGACACCGGCGCGCCGGGCCTCGATATCCGGCACCGCGACGCCCGGACCCTGCTCTCCGAGCAGCCCCGCGAACCCAGTTTCGACGTCGTCTTCGGTGACGCATTCCACGACATCTCGATCCCGGCCCATCTGGTGACCCGGGAGTTCCACGCGGAGATCGCGGCGCGGCTCAAACCGGGCGGCTTCTATGCCGTCAACGTGGTCGACGCCAGCCACCGGCCCAGGTTCCTGTTCGCCCTGTTGCGGACGCTGAAGCTGGATTTTCCCGCCGTCGAGGTATGGGCCGAGGCGGACGAGTTCCTCGCCGCCCAGACCGGCGGCAACCGGCGGGTCACCTACATCGTCGTCGCCGGAGCCGAAGCAACCGGCGCCGGCCGCGTCGGGGCGACGCGGGGTATCCGGCGGAGTTGGATCAAATGGCCGGCGGACAATCTCGGGAAACGTCTCGCGAGGGCCGGCCCGCCCGTGCTCACCGACGACTTCGCGCCGGTCGACCGGCTGATGGCGGACCTGTTGCTCGACGACGGTTCGTCGCCTTGACGGTTCACGGATTGAAGTGGAGGCCGGCGGGCCGGCGGCACCCTATTTCGGCGCGATCACCATGGTCATCAGGCGGCCTTCGGTCTTCGGGAACTGCTCGACCTTGACGGTCTCATCCAGTTCCTCGCGGACCCGGTCGAGCACGCGCAGGCCCAGTTCCTGGTGCGCCATCTCGCGGCCGCGGAAGCGGATCGTCATCTTCACCTTGTCGCCGTGGTCGATGAACTTGCGGACGGAGCGCATCTTGACCTGATAGTCGTGCTCCTCGATCCCCGGACGCATCTTGATTTCCTTGACCTCGATGATCTTCTGCTTCTTGCGCGCCTCGTTGGCCTTCTTCTGGGCCTCGTATTTGTACTTTCCGTAATCGAGAATCTTGCACACGGGCGGATCCGCATGGGGCGAGACCTCGACCAAGTCGAGACCGACCTCATCGGCCAAATCCTGTCCTTCTTGTACGGAAACCACGCCGACCTGTTCACCGTCGGCATCAATCAAGCGGACTTTCTCCGCGTCGATATCTTCGTTCACCCGCGGACCTTCCTTGGTCGGCGGCTGATTGTGGGGTCGTCTGGCTATTTACCTTCTCCTCTCCAGTGGCGGCTTTGCTGTAAGGCGGTGGTGGACGTCTGCCGTCCGTCGGTGCCCGGATATACTCAATCCCCAGCCGGGCTCGCCGCCTCGGCCTTTAGTCTAGCGAGCGCGTCATCCAGTGCAAGGACTTCCTGTTGCTTGCCGCCGAGCCGGCGCATGGCGACGGTGCCTTCGTCGGCCTCGCGCGCGCCGACGACCAGGATCACCGGCACCTTCGCGTGGCTGTGTTCGCGGATCTTGTAGTTGATCTTCTCGTTCCTGAGGTCGAGTTCGGCGCGCAGTCCGGCGGCTTCCGCCTGAGCCTGAACCTCGCGGGCGTAGGCGTCGGACTCGTTGGTGATCGTGGCGACGACGATCTGCAGCGGCGCCAGCCAGAGCGGGAAGCGGCCGGCGAAATGCTCGATCAGGATACCGATGAAGCGTTCGAAGGATCCCAGGATGGCCCGGTGCAGCATCACCGGCCGGTGTTTCTCGCCGTCCTCGCCGACGTAGGAGGCGTCGAGGCGCTCGGGCAGCACGAAGTCGACCTGATGGGTGCCGCACTGCCAGTCGCGGCCGATGGCGTCCCTGAGCACGAATTCCAGCTTCGGCCCGTAGAACGCGCCCTCGCCGGGGTTCATCACCAGCTCCACGCCGGCCGCCTGGCTGGCTTCCATCAGCGCCTTCTCGGCGCGGTCCCAGGTCTCGTCGGAGCCGGCCCGGACCGGCGGCCGGTCGGCGAACTTGATGACGAACTCCTCGAAGCCGAAGTCCTTGTAGATGGAGGCGAGCAGGTCGATGAACCGCTTGGTCTCGCTCTCGATCTGGTCCTCGGTGCAGAAGATGTGGGCGTCGTCCTGGACGAAGGCGCGGACCCGCATCAGGCCGTGGAGCGCGCCGGACGGTTCGTTCCGGTGGCACGACCCGAACTCGGCCATTCGGAGCGGCAGGTCGCGGTAGCTGGTCAGGCCCTGCTTGAAGATCTGCACGTGACACGGGCAGTTCATCGGCTTGATCGCCAGCATGCGATCCTCGCTTTCGGCGATGAACATGTTCTCGCGGAATTTTTCCCAGTGCCCCGAGTCCTCCCAGAGCGTGCGGTCCACCAGCTGCGGCGTGTTGACCTCGACGTAACCGGCGGCCTCCAGGCGCTTGCGCATGTAGTCCTGGATCGCCCGGTAGAAGGTCCAGCCCTTTGGGTGCCAGAAGACGGCGCCGGCGGCCTGTTCCTGTTGGTGGAACAGGTCCATCTCGCGGCCCAGCCGCCGGTGGTCGCGCTTTTCCGCTTCCTCCAGCATGTGCAGGTGCGCCTTCAGCTCCTTCTCGGTGCGCCAGGCGGTGCCGTAGATCCGCTGCAGCATCTCGTTCGCGGCGTCGCCGCGCCAGTAGGCGCCCGCCACCTTCATCAGCTTGAAGGCCTTGCCGATGCGCCCCGTCGACGGCAGGTGCGGGCCGCGGCAGAGATCGAACCATTTGCCCTGCCGGTAGACGCCGATCTCCTCGCCGTCAGGCAGCCCCTCGATGAGTTCCGCCTTGTAGGCCTCGCCCATGTCCGTGAACGTCTTGATCGCTTCCTGGCGATCCCAAACCTCGCGGACGAACGGCTCGTCGCGCTCGACGATCTCGACCATCTTCGCCTCGATGGCGGCGAAATCGTCGGTGGTGAAGGGCTCGTCGCGGGCGAAATCGTAATAAAAGCCGTTCTCGATGTTCGGGCCGATGGTCACCTGGGTGCCCGGAAACAGTTCCTGCACGGCTTCCGCCAGGACGTGCGCGGTATCGTGACGGATCAGCTCCAGGGCCTCGTCGTCGCGGTCGGTGACGATGGCGAGTTCCGCGTCGGCGTCGATCACGGTGGCCAGGTCCGCGAGCTCGCCGTTCAAGCGGATGGCCAGCGCCGCCTTGGCCAGGCCGGGGCCGATGTCGGCGGCGACGTCGGCGCCGCTGACGGGTCCGTCGAATTCTCGGACGCTGCCGTCGGGAAGCGTGATGGCGACCATGTCTGTTCCTTCGCAAGACGCGGAAAACGCTTGGAATTTAGTGGCTGCGGCCCCCCTGTCAAGGACCGCCCAGGCCGGCGAGCGCGTCGATGACCTCGGCGGTCTCGAGCTCGGCCAGGGCGGGCTTGCGGAGAATCTCGACGCGGCGCCCCCGCTGCGCGCAGAGCGCCGGGTCGGAAGCGTGCGCGTAGAGGACCAGCGCCGGCGCGCCGGCGACCGCGAGCACGTGCATGGGGCCAGTGTCGTTGCTGGAAC
>JAPPPF010000248.1 GCA_028817665.1 Magnetovibrio sp.
GGAACCCGTCCATGCAACTTCTTTACATGCCGTCCTCGCCCTACGTTCGGAAGGTTTGCGTCGCCGCTATCGAGGCCGGTGTCGACGACCTGATCGAACGGGTCGATGCCAATATCTCCGACAAGACCGTCGATATCCGGGCCGACAACCCGCTCGGCAAGGTGCCGGTACTTCGCCTCAAGAACGGCGACGTGATATTCGATTCCATCGTCATCTGCGAGTTTCTCGATAGCATGAACGACGATGTGCGTCTGTTCCCGGCCTACGGCCCGCGACGTTGGGAGGTGCTGACCCATCACGCCCTCGCCGACGGCATCATCGACGCGACCTGGCTGCGCCGCCGCGAAGGTCTGCGCAAGCCCGAGCAGCGCTCCCAGGGCGCGATCAAGCATCACGCGAAGGCCATCGCCGAGGGCCTGGACGCGTTCGAGGCGGCGCTGGATGAAGGCGGTACCGCGCCGACCATCGGCACGATCACGCTGGCCGTGGCGTTGGGCTACTTGGATTTCCGCGCGCCGGACGACGATTGGCGCGCCGGCCGGCCGGGTCTGACCGAATGGTACGCTGCATTTTCCGAACGCCAGTCCATGCGGTCGACGGAACCCCGGGCCTCGGCGTGACGGCGCGGTACTCCCTGTCGGGCATGTCCGCCGGTGAGATCGTTGCCGCCTTGGAATTGGCGCCGCACCCGGAGGGCGGCCGATATCGCGAGGTGTTCCGTGACCGGAACGGCGACCGGGGGCGGGTGACCCACATCTACTATTTGTTGGACGATGGCGAGATTTCCCATTGGCACCGGGTTGACGCCGTGGAGATCTGGCATCACTACGCGGGCGCCCCCCTGACCTTGTCGGTCAGCGAGGACGGCGCCGCGGTTTGCGAGCATCTGCTCGGCACGCAGTTGTCGGCCGGACAGGCGCCGAGCGCGGTCGTACCGGCCGGTGCCTGGCAATCGGCCCGTTCGCGGGGCGGCTGGGCGCTCATGGGTTGCACCGTCGCGCCGGCCTTCGAGTTCGAAGGGTTCGAGATGGCGCCGCCAGGGTGGACGCCGACGAAGGCGCGGGGTTCAATGACGACATGAACCGCCATGAACGCCGCCGCCAGGAACGCGAGAGACGCCGCCGTACGAAGGTCGCCAAAACGCCGTCGGGGCCTGTCAATTCCGCCGTCGATGAGAAAACGGCCGAGGCCTTCCGCGCGGCGCTCGCCCTTCAGCAGGCGGGCCGGCTGGCGGAGGCCGAGCGGGCCTGGCAGGACATGCGCCGCGATCTTCCCGACCACGATGGCATCAATACGAACCTGGCGACCGTGTTCTGGCGCCAGGGAAAGTTCGACGAGGCGGCGGATGCCTGCGGCCGGGCCATCGCCGCGAACCCCGATCTCGCCGAGGCGCATGCGCTGCTTGGCGCCATCGGCCAGGCCCGGGGCCGCGCCGCCGACGCCATCCGATGCTTCGAGCGGGCGGTCGAGCTGAAACCGGCGCTGGTGACCGCCTGGGTCAGCCTCGCCGACCTCTACAAGGCGGGCGGCGAGATGGAGAAGGCGCTCGAGGCGTGCGAGAAGGCCGAGGAACTGGAGCCGGGCCGGGCCGATGTCCTCAACACCAGCGGCGTCGTCCAGCAATCCATGGGCGAGTTCGCGGCGGCGGAGGCGGCGTTCCGGCGCGCCGCGGTCAGCGCGCCCCCGGGAGAACCGACGGCGCAGATCCAAACCAACCTGGGCGCGTTGCTGGAGTTAACCGGACGGCACGAGGCGGCGGTGAAAAGCCTCGAAAAGGCCGTCGAAGCGGCGCCGCGTTACGCCCAAGCTCACAACACCCTCGGCGCCGCGTTGAAATCCCTGCGCCGCTTCGACGAGGCGGAGGCCGCCTTTCGGCGCGCCCTCGAAGTGGCGCCCGACATGGCCGCCGCGGAAAGCAATCTCGGCACCATTTACGGGCTGAAGCGGCAATGGCCGGAAGCGCTACGATGTTACGAGCGGGCCGTCGAGTTGAACCCCGACTCGGCCGAGGCCCATAACAACCGCGGCAACGTCCTGCACTGCACGGGCCGGCACGCCGAGGCGCACGCGGCCTTCGAACGCGCCTTGGCATTGAGCCCGGCGTTCGCCGATCCGCACCTGAACCGCGGATTGCTGTTGCTCCTGGAGGGTCGTTGGAAGGAGGGTTGGCCGGAGTTCGAATGGCGCTGGCAGACCCCGCAGATGGCGCCGTTCCGGCGCGACTTTCCGGTGCCGCAATGGGACGGAGCCGGCCGCCCCGCCGAGACCCTGCTGTTGCACGCCGAGCAAGGCATGGGAGACACCTTGCAGTTCATCCGCTACGCGGCGCCGGCGCGCCAGCGCGTCGGGCGTGTCGTCGTCGAGTGCCAGGCGCCGTTGATCCCGCTCCTCGAAGGCATGGACGGCATCGACGACGTGGTACCCCGGGGAACCGACCTGCCGGCTTTCGATCTGCATCTGCCCATGCTTAGCCTGCCGGCCGTATTCGAGACCGAAATCGCCGACCTGGCCGGCGCCGGGCCTTATCTGCACCCGCCGGCCGGTGCCGAAGTCGCGCTGCCGGGACCGGGCGAGCGTCTCAAGGTCGGCCTGGTCTGGGCCGGCAATCCGCTCAACCCCAATGACCCGTCGCGTTCGACCCACGTGGAACGGCTGCGGCCGCTGCTCGAGGTGCCGGGATGCGAATTCTTTAGCTTGCAGCATGGTGACCCAGGTGACCAAATCGCCGAGGCCGGGCTCAGCGAACGCATTCATGACCTGCGCCCATCGCTAACCGACTTCGGCGCCACCGCGGCGATCGTGCGGCAGCTGGACCTGGTCATCAGCATCTGCACGTCGGTGGCGCATCTGGCCGGCGGCATGGGCGCCGAGACCTGGGTGATCCTATCGACCGACGCCGACTGGCGCTGGCTCATGGACCGCGACGATTCACCGTGGTACCCGACGGCGCGGTTATTCCGGCAACGGGCGCTCGACGATTGGGACGAACTGGCGGCGCGGGTGGCCGCCGCGCTTGGTGAACGCGCCGCCGGTTGACGCCGGTCAATGTGAGTTCCGCGATGTCCGTTATCATGGGGAACGGTTCCTCGATTGATCGGATTGGAAGCGTACCCATGAGCACCAATTATCCCGCCGTCCGCGGCGAATTGTCGGCCGCCATCGCGGAGTTGCGCAAGGGCATCCCGGAAACCATGCAGGGCTTTTCGGACATGGCGGCGGCGGCCACCGCCGACGGCGTCCTCGACCCGAAAACCAAGGAGCTGGTGGCGATCGCCATCGCCGTCGCCGCGCGTTGTGACGGCTGTATTGCCTTTCATGCCCGCGCCGCGGTCCGCTTCGGGGCCAGCCGCGAGGAGATTCTGGAAACCCTCGGCATGGCCATTTACATGGGCGGCGGCCCGTCGATGATCTACGCCGCGCAAACGCTCAAGGCCTACGATCAGTTCGTCGCAGAGGGCACGCCGGCCCGGCGCGCCGGCTAGCTCGCGCGTCCGAACAGCATCTCCTTCGCCGCCAACACCGCGCCGCCGACGATCAGGACGCAGCCGGCACCGACCGCCCAGGTCGCCTCGCCTTTGCCGAAGGCAATCAGGATGATCGTCGACAACAGGGGCGCGGCGTAGGCGAAGGCGCCGAGGACCTTGATGTCGCCGTGCTTGGTGCCGTAGTCCCAGGCGAAGAAGGCGAGGCCGACGGGTAGCAGGCCAAGGCCCAGGACGGCCAACCATTCACCCGTGTCGGCCGGCCAAATGGTGGTCTCGAAGGCCAGATGGCAGAAGGCGGCGAGGATCGCGGTGACGGCGCAGAACCCGCCGACCGTATCCGTCGGCACCGCGCCGAAGCGCCGATTGACGACCGAGTAGGTGGACCAGGTCAGCGCGCAGCAGACGGCCATGACATAGCCGAGCGTATACTCCGGATCGAAACCGCCGAGCCCCTTTCCGCCGGTGATCAGGAGCGTCGCGCCGGCAAGCCCGGCGACGGCGCCGGCGAGATGAAACCAGCGCAGCCTCTCACCCGGTAGCAGCGCCGAGAACAGGACGATCAACAAGGGCCACATGTAGGCGATCAATCCAGCCTCCACCGGCGGCGCGTTGCGGAGCGCCATGAAATAGAAGAAGTGATAGCCGAACAGACCGACGACGCCGACCGCCCATGCGCCCATCGGCTGGCGCATGTGCGCCGAAACGTTTTCGCGCCGGATCAGCCATTTCGCCGCAATCAGCGCCGTTGCCGTGCCGAAGGCCAACGCCGCTAGCAGGAACGGCGGCACACGGCCGGTGAGGGTGGTCAGCAGGGCCAGCAGGCCCCACATGAGGACCGCCGTGCCGCCGATCAGGGTTGCCGTGCGCTGACCGGGCGCGGTCATCGCTTGACGCTGAGGACGATCAGCTTGCCGCCGCTCAGCACATAGGCGATCTCCGGCCGGCCGTCGCCATCGAGGTCACCGGCGCCGATAGAACTGACCAGCCGGCCGTGCAGGGGGCGGCGGAACAACTCCGCGTATTTGCCGCCGGCGAACGTGAGCCCGACGAGATGCGACCGTCCGGCGTCCGGCAGCACCATATCGGCGACGCCGTCGCCGTTCAGATCTGTAATGGCCGACAGGCCGAGTTCGCGCGCACCCATGGCGTGGTTGGAGAACCCGTATTCGGAGAGGTCCTCGGTCAGCCGATCACCCCGCCATTCATAGAGTTGCAGGGTGCCGCCGATGTGCGGGGTGATGACGACCGCCGCCTCCGTGCGGCCGTCGCCGTCGAAATCCGCGGCGCCGACGGGGTTGAGCCAGCGGTTGGGAAGGCCGATGGGGTCCGCCTGGGCGACGATCTTTAGGGCGCCGTCACGGGGGGCGACCACGCTCAGCGCGGCGCCGGCGGCAAGGAACGAGCGGACGACGAGTATTTCGTCGGTGCCGTCGCCGTCGAGGTCGGCGAGGCGCGGGACGCGGTCCTCGAAGACGCTATCTGAGGGCAGGGTCAGGCGCGCCATGGTGCCGTCGGCGAGCTTCGCGGCGACACCGCCAGCCTCGATGGCGTCGCCGAGCACGCCGTGGCCGTAGCGGCGGGTCGGCTCGGTCAACCACGCCAGGCCGATGTTGCGCGCGCCCGGCGTGACAACGGTATCAGGCAGCGCGTCGGCGGGGAGCGGCGGGTGCGGGAGCGGCGGCGTCACGGTCGCGGCGAAGGGCGCGCCGCCGGCGGTGACCCGCACCAGGCTGCTGTCCTCGAGCGTCAGCTCGATCCTGGCGCCTGCGGTGGCGACGGCTGGCGCCTGGGCGGCCAGGTCGATGATCTGGGATTTGATCTCCAGGGCCCAGGCCGGGGCGGCGGCAAGCAGAACCAGGATCGATACGGCGTAACGGATCACCTCAACGACCTCCCAAAAAGACAACGGGCCCTTCCCGAGGGCGGGAAGGCGCCCGGAGTGTATTCAGTATTCAGCCGGCTGGCTAGGCCATGTACTGACCGCCGTTGGCGGAAATGGTCGAGCCGGTGATCAGGCCGGCGTCGTCGGAGGCCAGGAACACCACGCAACGTGCGATTTCCTCGGCCTGTCCGAGACGACCGACCGGGATCTGCGGAATGATGACCTCGTTCAACACCTTCTCCGGCACCGCCATCACCATTTCCGTGGCGATGTAACCCGGCGCCACCACGTTGACGGTAATGCCCTTCGACGCGTTCTCGAGCGCCAGCGCCTTGGAGAAGCCGATGTCGCCGGCCTTCGCCGCGGCGTAGTTGGACTGACCGAACTGACCCTTCTGGCCGTTGATCGAACTGATCGAAACGATCCGCCCGAAGCCGGCGCCGCGCATGTCGTCGATGACGTTGCGGCACATGTTGAACAGCCCGGTCAGGTTGGTGTTGATGACCGCGTCCCAATGCTCCTTGTCCATCTTGTGCAAGGGCTTGTCGCGGGTGATGCCGGCGTTGTTGACCAGCACCTCGACGGCACCCAGGTCTTCCTTGATCTGGGCGATGGCCGCCGCGCAGCTATCGAAATCGCCGACGTCGAACTTGTAGACGGCGATCCCCGTTTCGTCCTTGAACTTAGCGGCGGCCTCGTCGTTGCCCGCATAACTCGCGGCGACGGTGTAACCCGCTTCCTTCAAGGCCTCGGAAATGGCGCGCCCGATGCCTCGGGTCCCGCCGGTAACCAATGCAACGCGTGACATGGTATCTTCCCCCTTATATCCGGTTCAGTTAATCGCGTTCGACGCACATGGCGATACCCATGCCGCCGCCGATGCACAGCGTGGCCAGACCCTTCTTCGCGTCGCGCTTCTGCAT
>JAPPPF010000301.1 GCA_028817665.1 Magnetovibrio sp.
CCCCTATTCCCCAGATGGAGCCTCCCATTGACGACATGACGGCGTGATTCTGATATAAGAATCAAAACGTTATGGACTGCATGGAGGGGAAGGAATGGCCCACCCGACGGGTGAAAACGAAACCGAGGTTCTGCGGCTTGATTTCGAGCGTCGGCTAAAGCTGGAATTCCATGGCTCGAAGGTCACTTCCGATGCGGGGCTTCTTCCCTTTCGGGAACTGGACGACGCTCTCGGATTGTCCGAAGTGGCAGGTGAACGGCTGGTCGACCCCCGAACCGGCAAGAATGGCCAGCACGGCATGACCGGCCTGTTCCGCCAATCCACGTTCGGACGGCTCGGCGGCTACGAAGACGTGAACGACGCCGACCGCCTGGGACGTGATCCGGCCATGCGATGGATCGTCGGCGGTCGGGCCGTTGCCAAACAGGCGGCATCGGCCAGCCAGATGGGACGGTTCGAGACCGAGTTTCTGGCCACCGACGACAACACCGCCGCCCTTGCCGACCTGTCCGGGGCATGGATTGACCGGGTTCACGACCGCAAGCCGCCGAAGGATGTGGTTCTTGACATGGACTCCAGCGTCAGCCCGACCTACGGCGACCAGGAAGAGACGGCATACAACGGGCACTTTGGCTGCACCTGCTATCACCCGCTGTTCCTGTTCAACCATTTAGGCGACCTGGAGCGGTGTTCGCTACGTCCCGGCAACGTCCACAGTGCAGACGGCTGGCGGGGTGCCCTGGAGCCGGTGGTCAAGCGATACAAGATACGGAACGTCCGGCTCTATTTCCGGGGCGACGCGGCGTTTGCCTCGCCGGACCTCTATGAATACCTGGAATCCGAGGGCATCCTCTATGCGATCCGCATCAAGGCCAACAAGGTCCTTCAGGAAAGCATCGCTCATCTGCTCCACCGCCCGGTCGGCCGTCCGCCCAACCATGTCCGTCGTCATTATGCCAGTTTCAGCTACCAGGCCGGATCGTGGGACAGAAAACGCCGCGTGGTCGCCAAGGTCGAATGGCATCCCGGCGAACTGTATCCCCGCGTCGGCTTCATCGTCACCAACCTGAGCCGTCCGGCCGAGCGGGTCGTCGTCTTCTACAATCAGAGGGGCACGGCGGAGCAATGGATCAAGGAAGGCAAGAACGCCATCAAATGGACCCGGCTGTCATGCCGCAAATTCCGCAACAACGAGGTCCGACTCCAGCTTCACGCCCTGGCCTACAATCTCGCCAACTTCATGCGGACCTTGGCGTTGCCGAGCGAAATCGAGCACTGGTCGCTGACCACGTTGCGGAAAAAGCTGGTCAAGATCGGAGCCAAGGTCGTCGCCCATGGTCGGTACGTCACGTTCCAGATGGCGGAAATCGCCGTGCCTCGCGACCTGTTCCAAAAAATCCTGCGGCTGATCGACGACTTGCGACGACCAATCCTGGCGAGGGCGTGAACGGAGAAAAGAGCAAGATGACGAAGGGACAAGTGTGTCCGAACGAGGTGGAATCCAACAGAAACAGGGTGCCAAAGGCCATCCGGTGGTCGAAAGTTCGGTCCAGCGGGCGGGAATGCCGCTCATGGTTCCAAAGTGGCGCCTGTTCTTCTACCATCGGTGCTGAATTTAGGGGTCATCTGGGGAATGTCGGATAAATGTTACCGCGAAAATCAATACTGCGAACGGCGGAAGCATCCAAACGCCTCAATAGAGCACTTAACTCTCTTAATTGAAAAATCACGCTTTCTAGTGTGCCCGAAAATTCGATCGGCGTTCTGTCCCTAAATGGGGACTTTAGATTAAATATCCCGATTATTATAGTTTACCAAAACTGAATATGACGCGCCCGGAAGCGCCGCGCTCGATGGCCCGCCGGCACCCGCGTCGCCGGTCTCTCAGCCCCGAGGGCATCCGAGGGGCAACTGAAGGGAGTGTTTCATGGCTAACCGAAAACCGATCTTCCTGGCCGCGGCGATCCTCGCCGCCGGCTTCGCGGGTCCCGCGCCGGCCGCCGACATGGCCTCGTCGGTGGTGCTCGCCAACACCTGCTTCTCGTGCCACGGCACCGACGGGCACAGCGCCGGCGCGATGCCGTCGATCAACGGCAAGCCGGCCAAGTACATCGCGTCGCAGATGAAGGCGTTCCGCGACGGCAAGAAGCAGTCGACGGTGATGCAGCGCATCGCCAAGGGATTCGGCGACAAGGAGATCGAATCCCTGGCCCAATACTTCGCCAAGAATCCGAATTGAGGGAGGCCGACATGAGCAAGCTTACGAGAAGAACCTTCACGCGCCTCCTCGGCGCCGGCGGCGCCGCGGCGGCGGCCGGCCTGGCGGCGCCCGGTCTGGTCCGCGCGGCGGGCGCGCGCGTCGTCGTCATCGGCGGCGGCTTCGGCGGCGCCACGGCGGCCAAGTACCTGAAGCGGTTCGACAAGTCCCTCGACGTCACCCTGGTCGAGCCGAACACCCACTTCGTCACCTGCCCGTTCTCCAACACGGTGATCGGCGGCCTCAACCCGATCACCTTCATCACCCAGAACTACGACGCCCTGAAGGCCATGGGCGTCAAGGTGGTGCACGACCTGGCGGTCCAGGTCGACGCGGCGAAAAAGCAGGTCAAGCTGGCGCAGGGCGGCAGCCTCGGGTTCGACCGCTGCATCGTCTCGCCGGGGATCGATTTCAAGTGGGGTGCCGTCGAGGGCGTCACGCCGGAGATCGTCAACCACGTTCCGCACGCCTGGAAGGCCGGGCCGCAGACGCTGTTGCTGAAGAACCAGTTGGAAGCCATGGCCGACGGCGGCACCTTCGTGATCTCGCCGCCGCCGAACCCGTTCCGCTGCCCGCCCGGGCCCGGCGAGCGGATCAGCCTGGTCGCCAACTATCTCAAGACCTTCAAGCCGAAGTCGAAGATCCTGGTCCTCGATCCGAAGAAGAAGTTCTCCAAGCAGGGCCTGTTCAAGGAGGGCTGGGCGAAGCTCTATCCCGGCATGATCGAGTACCGCAACATCGACAACGACGGCGTCGTGCGCAAGCTGATCGCCGAGAAGAAGACCCTGATCACCGACTTCGGCGAGGTCACCGGCGACGTCGTCAACTTCATCCCGGCCCAGAAGGCCGGCGCCGTCGCCGCCAATTCCGGGCTCGCCGACAAGACCGGCTGGTGCCCGGTCGATCACCGGACGTTCGAATCGAAGATCCACAAGAACGTCCACGTCATCGGCGACGCCTCGATGGCCTCGCCGATGCCGAAGTCGGGCTTCGCCGCGTCGACCCAGGCCAAGGTCTGCGCCGCCGCCGTGGCGGCGCTGTTGAAGGGCGAGGCGCCGGGAACGCCGAAGTTCGTCAACACGTGCTACAGCCTGGTCGGGCCGAACTACGGCATCTCGGTGGCCATGGTCTACGGCTACGACGGCGGCAAGATCATCAAGGTCAAGGGATCGGGCGGCTTGAGCCCGTCCGGCGCCGAAGACTTCTTCCACGAGCAGGAAGCGCTCTACGCCGACGGCTGGTACCGCTCCATCAGCAAGGATATCTGGGGATAGGCTAACTCACCACGATCCCTGACTGGCGCCGTCCGGCCCGCCCTCCTTCGGGGCCGGCGGCGCCATTTTCTTTGCGCTCAGCGGCCCCAGGGGCGGGGCTTGCGGGCGGCCGAGTGGCGGTCCTTCTTGGCTCTCGGCCGGGTCACCAGGACGCGGTGGTCGACGGCGACGTAGTCGCGGTCGAACAGCGCCACGTCGCGTTGGCGCATGAACACGATCAGCACGGCGCCGGCGGCGAAGCCGCCGATATGCGCCCACCAGGCGACGCCGCCGCCCTCGCCGCCGGTCGCCATCGCCGCGCTCAGGAGCTGGAATCCCATCCACAGCCCGAGCACCACCCAGGCCGGCAGCCAGATGATGAAGTACCAGATCAGCGTCTTGATCGGCGCCTTCGGGTGCAGCACCAGGTAGGCGCCGATGACGCCCGAGATGGCGCCCGACGCGCCGATCATCGGGATCTCGGAACCCGGGTCCACGGCCGCGTGGGCCAGCGCCGCCAGGATTCCGGCGATCAGGTAGAAGGCGACGAAGCGCGCGTGGCCGAGCGAATCCTCGACGTTGTCGCCCAACACCCAGAGGAACAGCATGTTGCCGCCGAGGTGCATGAGGCCGCCGTGCAGGAACATGGAACTGACCAGCGTCGCCCAGCCCGGCAGTTCGGCGACCTCGGCGGGCAGCTCGGCCATGCCGAAGACGACGCTCGGGATCGCGCCGAAGGCGAAGACGAAGACCTGGCCGTCGCGCTCGGGCAGCGACAGCTGGTAGAGGAAGACACCGACGCAGGCGGCGATCACCGCCACGGTGACGTAGCCGAAGCGGATGCGGCGGAGCGGGGTGTCGTCGCTGAGCGGGATGATCGCCATCGCCCGAGTTTACCCGAGCCGGCCGCCGGCGCCAGCCCGCGCCGGAACGGCCCGCATGCACGCAATAGGGGCGAAACGGGGCAGGGGTCGCAATTTTCGGGAATTCGTGCTAGACTCTGTGATTATCGACTCAAACCGGTGGGAACAAATGCAAATCAGCCTGGACAGGGGATGGGCTGCGGATGCCGCCGTCGGGGCCGTCGTCCTGGCGGTCGTGATGGCCGGGCCGGGCGCCGCGGCGACCCAAGCCAAGGGCCTCAAGGCCCCCGTCGTGATCAGCGGCGCCGGTTCGCGGGGCTGCTTGGCGATCCATCAGGCGTCCCGGAGCCGCGGCAAGAGCGCGGTGATCGCCGACTGCCACGGCAAGGCCAGCCAGCAGTGGGTGCAGACGTCCTTAAAGCAGCTTCAGGCCCGCCACTCCGGCATGTGCCTGGAGATCCTCAACGCCAACAAGAAGCGCGGCGCGCCGGTGATCCAGTCGGCCTGCCTGAAGGACAAGAGCCAGCAGTGGTACGTGACCGCGAAGGGCGAGATCCGCTCGAAGCTCAACCACATGTGCCTGAGCGTCCAGTCGGGCGGCGGCCGCGTCACCATGAACGGCTGCAACGGCTCGCCCAACCAGATCTGGGAACTGAAGAAGAAGTAGGCGCCGTCGCGGCGGTGGTTACGAGAGCGCCGCCACCAGGCCGTCGAACATGGGCCGGCCGTCGGCGCCGCCGAGGGCCGCGTCGGCGAGGCGCTCGGGGTGCGGCATCATGCCGAGCACGTTGCGCTTTTCGTTGAGGATGCCGGCGATGTCGCGTTGCGAGCCGTTCGGGTTGGCGCCGTTGGCCCCGCCCCCTTCGCCGTCGCAATAGCGGAAGGCGATCCGGTCTCCGGCCTCGAGTTCGTCGAGAGTCGCCTCGTCGGCGAAGTAGTTGCCGTCGTGGTGGGCGACCGGGATGCGGATCACCTGATCCTTCTCGTAGGCCTCGGTGAAGGCCGTGCCGGTGGTCTCGACCCGGAGCCAGACGTCCTTGCAGACGTACTTGAGCTGGGCGTTGCGCATCAAAACGCCGGGCAGAAGGCCGGTCTCGGTGAGCACCTGGAAGCCGTTGCAGATGCCGAGCACCGGCACGCCCTTTCCGGCCCGGGCGACGACCTCGCGCATGATCGGCGAGTGCGCCGCCATGCATCCCGCCCGCAGGTAGTCGCCGTAGGAAAAGCCGCCCGGCACGGTGATCAGATCGACGTCGGGCATCTCCGAATCGCCGTGCCAGACCATCTCGGGCTCCGACCCCATGGCGCCGCGCAGCGCCACCTGCAAGTCGCGGTCACAGTTCGATCCGGGGAAGACGATGACGGCGGCTTTCATGGCGGGGCCTCTCGGTTGTCTTCAGCTATCGGCGATCTCGATGGCGTAGTTCTCGATCACCGTGTTGGCGAGCAGCTTCTCGCACATCTCGGTGACGTGGGCGTGGGCCGCGTCGGCGTCGGTCTCGTCGAGCTTAAGCTCGATGTACTTGCCCTGGCGGACGTCGTCGACGCCGCCGAAGCCGAGCGCGCCCAAGGCGTGCTGGACGGCCTTGCCCTGAGGGTCGAGGACGCCGTTCTTCAAGGTGACGTGGACGCGTGCCTTCACGACTCATCTCCTGAGGAGGTTGCTCTTTTTCCTCCTCCCCCTTGATGGGGGAGGACCGAGGTGGGGGTGAGGCCCCGTAAGGGGAAGAGAAGGCTATCCGCGCTCGGTGGCGCGTCACCCCCCCACCCTAACCCGGGGGGGTGTAAACCAAAGGAGCGGCGGGCGAAAAGAGGGGGGGGGGGGTGGGGGGGGGGCGGAGGATGGAAAAAAAAAGAGGGG
>JAPPPF010000225.1 GCA_028817665.1 Magnetovibrio sp.
ACGGTGGCGATGTGTGTCTGCTGCGAGGCCTTCAAGGTGTTGATGGCGGTGAAGCCCAGGTTCAGATCATAAGAAGCCTCGAGCTTGATCAAGGCTCCCTGCTGCGAGCCGACGGTGCCGCTTTCGTCCTTCTTCGCCGTGTGTTCGGCGATGACGTCGAAGGTCGGCAGGAACTCGTCGGCGCGGGTCTTGATGATGTCCTCGCGCGCGATCGCGGCGCTGAGACGCGACGCCGTCAGCTGCGGGTTGGACTTCTTCACCACTTCGACGGTCGATTCCAGGGATATTGGCAGCAGTTCCAGCGGCAGGCGCGGATCCTTCATCTTGCCGATGTCCTCGGGCAACTTGCCGTAGACGGCGAAGTACCGGTTCCTCGCGGTCTTCAGCGCGCCCTGGGACTGGATCACCCGGGCCAGCGCGCCGGCGAGCTGCGTCTTGGCCTGCAACACGTCGGTCGAGAACCCGGAGCCGCGCTGCACGCGGGCGTCTTCCAGTTCGGCCTGGCGCTTGATGTTGGCGGCCGAGCCCTCGGCGAAATTCAGCAGTTTGTTGGCGCGCAGGACGTTCAGGTACGCGGTGACGCCCTCCAGGACCAGCGTCTGGCGGGTCGCCTCGCGCGTCGCTAGCTGTTGGCCCAGGGTCAACTTGGAACGGCGGATCGCGGAATTGGTCGAACCGAAATCCCAAAGCTTATGGGTGATCTTGGTTTCCAGCTTCCGTGGCACCATGTCAGTGTCGTCGGAAACGGACGGTTTTTGCTGTTTCTCGGCGCCGATGTTGGCGGTCATGTCGAGGGTCGGATACCAGTCGCCCCAGGCGACCTCGATGTCCTCCTCGGCCTTCTTGACGTCAGCGTTGGCGGCCAGCATGCGCTTGTGGGTCTTGATCATGTCGACCAAGACGTCGCGTAGCTCTTCCGCTGACGCCGCGCCGGGCACCAACCCCGAGACGCCGAACGCCACCGCGCCGACCACAGAAATTCTGAGAAGCCGGTTCACACCAAGTCACCGTCCATCGTTATTCAGGACCTTGTTTTTCAATCCAATATTTCCAGCGCTGCATCCGCACGGAATCATCCACAAAACCATGCAGCGAAAGTGTAGACGAACATTTACCCACCCGCCAGCCAATTATTCACACAACACTTATGTCTAATAGCAACCGTTTTCCACACAATATACTGATTTTTGTGGACAATTTTGGCGAGTCTCCGTGACTGCCGATTCGGCCGCCGGATCGGCCACCGAATCGAGTATTTGGCATGGTATTTGCTTCGTTGGAGCTGACGATATCACCCGCTGGTTTAAAGGGTGTTGACGAGAGGAGAACGAAAATGGTCGTCATGGATCGCTTCGAGAACCTTGATCAGCCGCTGCGCGACGAACTCGCGGGCCCGCTGGGCGTGCCGCCGCTGCCGGCCTACGCCGACCGGTTCGACATCGGTGCCAGGATCATTGACGCCGTGGGCGGCGATTTGTTGCTGGATTCCGGCATTCTCGATATCGACGACCTGATCAACTAAGGCCGCTTCCGACGGCAGCGCGGGCGGCGTCCGAGCAGGCCCACGCCCGGCCGCCTGACCGCAGGGCCGCCGCATGGGTGCCCGCCGCGGCTCATCCGCACGACCGTCCGCCGGCCCGGGCACATTCTGCCGGGCGGAATACGAGACGACCGGCGGCGCGTCCCGCCCCATTCCCTCGAAATTAGAAGAACGACCCCTGATCGTCGCGCGCCTGGGCATCGACGACGGCGAGCGCGCTGATGTTCACCAGTCCGCGCGCCGAAATCGACGTCGTGACCACGTGCGCAGGCTTGGCGGCGCCGATCAACAAGGGGCCGATCGGTAAGCCTTCGCCGGCGATCTTCAACAGGTTGAAGGCGCCGTTGGCGGCTTCCAGGTTGGGGAAGACCATCAAATTGGCGGCGCCGCGCAATTTGGAGTCGGGGAAAATCCGGTCCCGGGTCGCTTCGTCAAGGGCGGCGTCGGCGTGCATTTCGCCATCGACCTCGAGGTCCGGCACCCGCTCGCGGAGGACGGCGACGGCTTCGCGCATCTTCATCGCGCTCGAGGTGTTGGCGTTGCCGAAGTTGGAATGCGAGACCAGGGCGACCTTCGGCTCCATGCCGAACCGGCGGACCGCGTTGGCGGCCATGATCGTCATCTCGACGATCTCCTCCATCGACGGGTCGTGGGTCACCTGGGTGTCGCACATGAAGAAGGTGCCCTTTTTGACGATCAGGCAGCCGAGCGCCGAGACGTCGCGCACGCCGTCGGCCTTGCCGATCACGTCGAGGACGTGTTTGACGTGCCAGCTATAGTGGCCGTAGGTGCCGCAGATCATCGCGTCGGCCTCGTTCCGGTGCATCATCAGCGTGCCGATCACCGTGGTGTTGGTGCGGATGATGGTGCGAGCCAGGTCCGGTGAGACGCCGCGGCGTTTCATGATCTCGTGATAGCCGCGCCAGTAATCGTCATAGCGCGGATCGCTCTCCGGGTTGGTCAGGCTGAAGTGCGTGCCCTCCTCAATGCGCAATCCCAGTTTCTCGATCCGGCTCGATATGACCTCGGGCCGTCCGATCAGGATGGGCTGGGCCAAGCCATCGTCGACGATGACCTGGACGGCGCGCAGCACGCGCTCGTCCTCGCCCTCGGTGAAGACCAGGCGCTTCGGGTCGCGGCGCGCCCGCTCGAACACCGGTTTCATCAGCATGTCTGAGCGCCAGACGAAACGGTTGAGACGCTCGCGGTAGGCCTCGAAGTCCTCGATCGGCTGGGTCGCGACGCTGCTGTCCATGGCCGCCTTGGCGACCGCCGAGGAGACCTCGACGATGAGCCGGAGGTCGAAGGGCTTGGGAATCAGGTAGTCGGCGCCGAACCGAAGTTCCTCGTCCTGATAGGCCTTGGCGACGACCTCGGAGCTTTCCGCCATGGCGAGATCGGCGATGGCCCGAACCGCGGCGATCTTCATGTCCTCGTTGATTTCCGTGGCGCCGACGTCGAGGGCGCCGCGGAAGATGAACGGGAAACAGAGCACGTTGTTCACTTGGTTCGGATAATCGGAGCGGCCGGTGGCGATGACCGCGCCGGGGCAGGCTTTCTTGGCTTCGACGGGATCGATCTCCGGCACCGGGTTGGCGAGCGCCAGGATCAGCGGCTTGTCGGCCATGCGCTCGACCATGTCGGGCTTCAGGATGCCGCCCGCGGAAAGGCCGAGAAACACGTCCGCGTCGTCGATGACGTCGCCGAGGCTGCGCGCATCGGTGGCCTGGGCGTAGGCGCCCTTGTGCGGGTTCATCTCCTCCTCGCGGCCCTCGTAGATGACGCCGACATGATCGACCAGCCAGACGTTTTCGCGCTTCAGACCCATGCTGAGCAGCAGGTTCAGGCACGCGATCCCGGCGGCGCCGCCGCCGGTGGAGACGAGCTTCACGTCCTCGATCTTCTTGCCGACGACCCGGAGGCCGTTGACGATGGCGGCGCCGGTGACGATGGCGGTGCCGTGTTGGTCGTCGTGGAACACCGGGATGTTCATGCGTTCACGGCACTTCTGCTCGACGATGAAGCATTCCGGCGCCTTGATGTCTTCCAAATTGACGGCGCCGAACGTCGGCTCCAGGGCGCAGACGATGTCGACGATCTTGTCCGGGTCGGTTTCGTCGACCTCGATATCGAAGACGTCGATGCCGGCGAACTTCTTGAACAGCACCACCTTGCCTTCCATCACCGGCTTCGACGCCAGCGGACCGATGGTGCCTAGGCCGAGCACGGCGGTTCCGTTGGAGATCACGGCGACGAGGTTCTGGCGGGCCGTCAGGCTGGCCGCCTCGGCCGGGTCTTCGGCGATCGCCTCGCAGGCCGCGGCGACGCCCGGCGAATAGGCCAGGGCCAAGTCGCGTTGGTTGCCCAAGGGTTTGGTGGCGGCGATCTCAAGCTTGCCCGGGACCGGCTGGCGGTGATACTCCAACGCCATGCGTTTCAGTGTTTCGTCGGCCATGTCATCCTCTTTCTTCGGTGCGCCCAGCGGGCGCATGGCTCCCTGTTCGGTCGGTTCAGGGTGATGGGTAACGCACCCCGACGCAACCGGTTTTCAGCCGAGCCGCCGAAAGTCATCGGGCATCGCGGGGCGGCCGGTCACGCGCCCGAGAATACCCTGGTTTCCTTGCGCAGGGCTTTCGAGTTGGGGGTCGCCTGGGTCGAGTTCGACGTCATGCTTTCGGGTGACGACCAGCCCATCCTTTTCCACGACGACAAACTCGGCAGGGTCACCGACGGCCGTGGTTTGGTCGCCGAGCACAGCCTCAGTTCACTCCGCAAGCTGGACGCCGGACGCTGGTTCGGCGAGGCCTTCGCCGGTGAGCGGATCCCGACCCTGGCCGAGGCGCTGGCGTTGCTCGACGAGCTCGGCCTCGGCGCCAACGTCGAGATCAAGCCGTCGAAGGGCCGCGCGGCGGAAACCGGGGCGGTCGTCGGCCGCGCCCTGGCGCGGCACTGGCCGGCGCGGCTGCCGGCGCCGGTGATCTCGAGCTTCTCGGAGACCGCGCTCCGGACCTTCGCCCAGGAAGCGCCAGCGTTCCCCCGGGCCCTGCTGGTCTGGCCGGTGCCCGACGATTGGCGCCGCCGCCTCAGCGACCTTGAATGCGTCGCCCTGCATTGCCTTTCGCGGCGGCTCCGCGAGCGCCGCGCCCGCGAGGTCATCGCCGCCGGGTACGGGCTCAGGTGTTTCACCGTCAACGACCCGAGGCGGGCCCGCCAGTTGTTCGACTGGGGCGTCGACGCGGTGTTCTCCGATTTCCCCGACCGGATCCTGAAAATCCTGTAGTCTGATTTCCGATACGGGACCGAGCGGGGCGCCGTGATGACCGCAGCCGACCATATTCTCGCCATCGACCAGGGCACCACCAGCACCCGCGCCGTCGTCTACGGACCGGACGGCGCCGCCGTCGCCTCGGCGCAGCGCGAGCTGCCGCAGATCTACCCCGCCGACGGCTGGGTCGAGCACGACCCGGAGGAAATCTGGGCGGCGGTCCTGGAGGTCTGCGCCAAGGCGCTCGGCGCGCTCGCCGGCGGCGCCGGCGCGCTCGCCGCGCTCGGCATCACCAACCAGCGCGAGACCACCGTGGTCTGGGACCGCGAGAGCGGCGCGCCCATCCACAACGCCGTCGTCTGGCAGGACCGGCGCACGGCCGACGCCTGCCAGGCGCTGCGCGCCGCCGGCGCCGCCGCCGACATCGCGGCGAAGACCGGCTTGGTGGTCGATCCTTATTTTTCCGGAACCAAGATCGCCTGGCTGCTCGACAACGGCGCCGGCGCGCGCGCCGCCGCCGAGGCCGGCAAGCTCGCCTTCGGCACCATCGACAGCTTCCTGCTGTGGCGGCTGACCGGCGGCGCCGTCCACGCCACCGACGCCACCAACGCGTCGCGGACCATGCTGTTCGACATCCACCGCCAAGCGTGGGACCAAGACCTGCTCGATCTCCTGGGCGTGCCCGCGGCGGTGCTGCCGGAGGTGCGCGATTCGGCCGGGCCGTTCGGCGCCGTCGACCCGCAATTGTTCGGCGCCGCCGTTCCCATCACCGGCGTCGCCGGCGACCAGCAGGCGGGGCTGGTCGGCCAAGCCTGCTTCCAGCCGGGCATGATCAAGAGCACCTACGGCACCGGCTGCTTCGCCATGATGAACACCGGGCCGGCGGCGGCGGTCTCGGCCAACCAGCTGCTGACCACGGTGGCCTACCGGCTCGGCGGCGAGCCGACCTATGCCCTGGAGGGCTCCATCTTCATCGCCGGCGCCGCCGTGCAGTGGCTGCGCGACGATCTCAAGGTCATCGATACGGCGGCCCGGTCGGCTGAGCACGCCGCCGCCGTCGCGAGCACCGGCGGCGTCTACATGGTGCCCGCCTTCACCGGCCTCGGCGCGCCCTACTGGGACCCGGACGCACGCGGCGCGATCCTCGGTCTGACCCGGGATTCCGGTGTTTCCGAGATCGTCCGCGCCGGGTTGGAATCGGTCTGCTACCAGACCCGCGACCTGTTCGAGGCGATGGCTGCCGACGGCGTCCGGCCGGCGTCCGTCAGGGCCGATGGCGGCATGGCGGCGAACGACTGGGTCATGCAGTTCCTGGCCGACATCCTGGACGTGACGGTCGAGCGCCCCGCGAACACCGAGACCACGGTACTGGGCGCCGCCTATCTGGCCGGCCTGGGGGCGGGTCTGCTC